>CAVJBW010000025.1:0-12809 GCA_963647625.1 Lachnospiraceae bacterium | reverse complement strand
GCCTAGCAATGAGAGGGAAGATCAGTTAAGCGAAAATGAGCTTGCAGCCCGCAAGCTAGTGGGCAAGTCCATGCGAAGAATTGGCTTTGCCCAGGGCCTTATGATCGGCATCGTCATTGCTATTATTGCATCTTTATTAAGCTGTCTTTTGGTGATGAAAAAGAATCAAATTGGTCCATTTTCAAATCAAGAGACTTCTACCTCATCGAATGCCTCCTCATCAGGGGATTTGCTAGATCGTGCTACCACATCGAAGCTGACAGCACTTTATCAATATTTGACAGAGTATTATTACAAGGACCTAGATGTAGAAGATTTGCAAAATGGTCTGTATGATGGTCTCTTTGAAGGAACCGGAGATGATTATACTAGATATTATACAGCAGAAGAGTACAAGGAGTTGCAAGAGGATACTTCTGGAACTTTCTATGGAATCGGTGCTCAGCTAAGTCAAGATCAGACTAGCAAGCAGGTCAGCATTGTCAGTGTGTTTGAGGATTCTGGTGCAGACAAGGCAGGACTTCAGGCAGGAGATATTATTGAATCAGCAGATGGTTATGAAGCAACTGATATGACCTTGAGCGAGTTTGTGGAAAAGGTAAAGGGAGAAAAAGATACCAAGGTAGAGCTAAAGATCCTAAGAGACGGCGAAGAAATGACCGTGAAGGTGAAGCGCGGGGAAGTGAAGATGACCTACGTAGCGACTAGGATGCTAAGCGATAGCGTGGGCTATCTGCAGATCTCAGAATTTACAGATGCTACCACGGCTCAATATGAAGAGGGCATGAAAAAGCTCAAAGAAGAAGGGGCCAAGGCGGTGATCTTTGACTTGAGAGACAATCCAGGTGGAACGATTAATTCTGTCACCGAGATCCTAGATGATATCCTGCCAAAGGGAACCGTGGTATATACAGAGGATAAGAATGGAAAGCGAACCACCTATACTTCTGATGCGGAAACCTATGAAGAACTTCCAATTGCAGTACTGATTAATGGGAATAGCGCTAGTGCTTCTGAGATTTTTGCAGGAGCGATTCGAGATTTCGAATATGGAACTTTGATTGGAACCAAGTCCTTTGGAAAGGGTATCGTGCAAAGCATTTTGCCATTTAATGATGGTAGTGCAATCAAATTGACCACAGCAACCTATTATACTCCAAGTGGGGAATGTATCCATGAAAAAGGCATAGAGCCAGATATTAACCTAGAGTACGAATATACAGGAAGTAAGACAACCTATCAATATGATAAGGACAATCAAGTGAATAAAGCCCTATCGGTACTAGAAGAGGAATTATCCAAATAAAAGGACTCGATAGAAGAAAGAGGTGATAAAATGGTAGAACTTGATGAGTTTAAAACACGTTTAGCTTCTCTTGAACAACCATGTAATGATTTGAGGGATGCACTTTGACTTAGCTTCAAAGAAGGAGCGAGTGGAAGAATTAGAAAGGCTGATGGAAGCACCTGACTTTTGGGAAGATGCTTCGAAAGCACAAAAACTAACCAAAGAGTTAAAGGATCTAAAGGACGACATTGAAGTCTTTACTGGAATTGAAACGTCCTACGAAGACATTGAAGTCCTAATTGAAATGGGCTATGAGGAAGAAGATGCTTCTCTGATTCCGGAGATTGCCCAGGAACTAGATGGGCTAGAAAAAAAGGTAGAAGCAATCCGCATTAAGACTTTGCTTAGCGGGGAATATGACAAGGACAATGCTATTGTCTCCTTGCATGCTGGCGCTGGTGGAACAGAGTCTTGCGACTGGGCTAGTATGCTTTATCGTATGTATAGCAGGTGGGCCCAAAGCAAAGGCTTTGACCTAACGGTGCTTGACTACCTAGATGGAGATGAGGCGGGAATCAAGTCCATTACCTTTGAGGTAGCAGGCACAAATGCCTATGGCTATCTAAAGTCAGAAAAGGGAGTTCATCGCCTGGTGCGTATCTCTCCTTTTAATGCCGCTGGCAAGAGACAGACCTCCTTTGTGTCCTGTGATGTCATGCCGGATATTGAAGAAGATATTGATATTGAAGTAAATGATGATGAGATTCGAGTGGACACCTATCGCTCTAGTGGAGCTGGTGGACAGCATATTAACAAGACATCATCTGCCATTCGTATCACCCATCTTCCTACAGGAATTGTGGTACAGTGCCAAAATGAACGTTCACAGCATATGAATAAAGACAAGGCCATGCAGATGCTTAAAGCCAAGCTATATCTACTCGAACAGGAGAAGCAGGCCCAGCAGGCTGCTCAGATTCGCGGAGAAGTAACAGAGATCGGATGGGGAAACCAGATTCGTTCTTATGTATTACAGCCTTATACCATGGTAAAAGATCATAGAACCAATGCTCAAAATACCAATGCCCAGGCGGTATTAGACGGGGATCTAGATGTATTTATCAATGCTTACTTAAGCCAGAATTCATAAAAAAAGTCGCTGACATAGTAATCTGTCAGCGGCTTTTCTTTTGTACTAGCAAGCGATGATAGCACTTTTCAAATCTTATTTTGATTGTCTAAAAGCATCTGTTCGATGATACCATGAACATGGCTTCCTAGGTGTTTTTTGGTATCTTTGTCAAGCAAGGTTAAATCAATGGGCTCGCCATACTCGATGATGACATGGCTAGGCTTGACATAAGGCAGATGTGCTTCAAAGATTTCCCTAGAACCAGTGATGGCCACAGGGACAATCTTGCATTTGGCTTTTTCTGCCATTTTGAAACTTCCTTCCTTAAAGGGAAGTAAGATAGGATCAAGCTCTTTGTTTCTAGTGCCTTCTGGAAAGATAAAAATGCTGATGCCATTTTTTAAGTGGTCGACTCCTTGCAAGATGCATCGAAGAGCAGCCTTCATATCATCCCTGCTCATAAAGAGACAATAAAGACGCCTCATCCAGTTTCTAAGCAAAGGAACACTTTCAATGGAATCCTTGGCGACATAGCCGGTGAGTCCCTTCATGTGAGAATAGGTGATGATAATATCGAACCAGCTTCTATGATTACCTACAAATAATACGGATTCTTCTGTAGGGATATTCTCCTGACCTAGTATGGTCTGCTTTACACCGCAGATCTTTAATATGACACGAAAGGCCCACTGGACAAATCGAAGGCATCTAAGATCGGAAGAAGGCTTGTTGTTCTTGGCTAGCAACCATTCTATAAATAGGACAGGAATCGCCAAAATCAAAAATAATATAGCGAATAAAAATCCGAAGAATGTTCTTATCATGATGGTACCTCTTTTACTTTTTTAAACAGTTTATCATATTTTGCAGGGGAAAAAAAGCAAATAGCAAGATAGACAAGAATTACAAGATATTGTGGAAGGGATTCTGCGAAATAGACAAAATGTTGGGATTGGACAAGACTAACTCTTGACAATAGGGCAAGGAGATGGTACTATTGCTATAGTAATTTGAAAGAAAAAGAGGGAAATATAATGTCGAATTCAGATTTTAATAAAGTACGCGAGTCTGTGAAATCACAGCTAGGCAATAGAGTGATGATTAAGCAGGACCGTGGAAGGAATCGCGTGGAGATTCAAGAGGGGATCTTACAAAATGCATATCCAAGTGTATTTACTATTTTGATTAATGATCGCAGAAAGGATAATCCACCTCAGTTATTGTCCTTTAGCTATACAGATATTATTACCAAAGAGATCCGCATGAAACTGTGTTAATAAAATGATTTAAAGGCCCTCTGTTTGCCATAAGGTAGAGCAGAAGGCTTTTCATATATAGAGAATTATTGTATAATATCCTCGATATGAAATGCTAGATTTAGGGGGCTCCTAGCATAAGAAGAGGAGAAGACAATATGAAACTGATTGACACAAAGGATGCCGTAGGACATGTGCTTTGCCATGATCTTACACAGATTATCCCTGGAGTAACGAAGGATGCAGTATTTCGAAAGGGCCATATCGTCCGAGAGGAAGATATTCCGGTGCTTTTATCCATTGGTAAGGAACATTTATATGTTTGGGAAAAGCAAGAAGGAATTCTTCACGAAGACGAAGCTGCTGAGATTCTCTTTGATCTGTGCAAGAACGATTATCTCGTTCCATCAGAAACCAAAGAGGGTAAGATTGAGATCAAAGCAGGAATTGATGGCTTGTTTAAGGTAGATACCGAGAGACTGATGAAGCTCAACATGTTCGGGGAGATGATGATTGCATCAAGGCATGGCAATTTCCCTGTGAAAAAGGGAGACAAGCTTGCAGGAACTCGAATCATACCATTGGTAATTGAAGAAGAGAAGATGAAAAAGGCCCGAGAGGTCGTAGGAGAGGAACCACTGATGCAGTTGCTTCCTTTTGGCCACAAGAAGGCAGCGATTGTAACAACGGGAAGTGAAGTCTTTAAAGGACGTATTCAAGACAAGTTTGGACCGGTGATTCGTCAGAAATTATCAGAGTATGATGTGGAAGTCCTAGGTCAATCGATTATGGATGACAAGCAAGAGGAAATCACTCAGGAGATCCTAAAATGGATTGATAAAGGGGCAGATATGATTATCTGTACTGGAGGTATGAGTGTGGACCCAGATGATACAACGCCTAGTGCTATTAAGGGAACTGGAGCTCAGATTGTCTCTTATGGAGCACCAGTGCTACCAGGAGCTATGTTCTTGCTTTCCTATTATGATGGACATTTGCCAATTATGGGACTGCCAGGCTGCGTGATGTATGCAGCTAGAACCATCTTTGATTTGGTACTGCCAAGAGTCATGGCAGGTGAGATTCTAGATCAGGAAGATTTGGCAAAGTATGGACATGGAGGCTTGTGCCTGGGATGTGAAACATGTACTTTCCCAAATTGTGGTTTTGGAAAGGCTTAAAAAGAAAGGTTTTTTGGAATGAAACAAAAAGGTCATAATGTAAAGAACAAAGTAATATGTACCTTGGCAATTGCAGCCTTGGCCGCCGCGCCCTTAGCCGGGCATGGATTGATGACCAATGCTTCTACCATTTCCAATGCACGAAATAAGATTAATAATGCACAAAACAACTTAAATGACGTCAATAATTCTATTTCCAACATTGAAAAAGAACAAAAACAATTGCAGCAGGAGATCAGCAACTTAGACTCAGAGCTGGTCAATCTCTTAGTAGAAATTGATGTCTTGAAGGATGAGCTTGCAGATAAAAATAAAGAGTTAAAACAAGTCAAAAAAGACTTAGTAAAAGCTCAAGAGAAGGAACAGCAGCAATATGAGGATATGTCAAAGCGTGTGCAGTTTATGTATGAAACGGGAGACAATTCTCTATTGACTTCGATCTTAGAGTCCAAGTCTTTAGCAGAAGTGCTAAATCGGATTCAGTATTATTCTGATGTATATGATTATGACCGCCAGCTTCTAGAAGAGTATGAACAGACCAAGAAGGAAGTTGCTTCCTTGAAGGATCAAGTAGAAGATGAAAAGTCTGAACTAGAGGAAATGAATGACCAGTATCAGGAACAAAAGTCAGACTTAAAGACCATGATTTCAAAGAAAAAATCTAAGGTCAGCAACTTTGATACCCAGCTAGCATCGGCAAAAAGCCTAGCGGCTCAGTACAAAGCTACCATCTCCCAGCAAAATCAGGTGATTCGACAGGAGCAGGCAAAGCAAGTAGCAGCAGCGCAAAGAGCTGCTCAAAACTCCAATTCCAGCTCATCGAGCAATGGAAGCAGTTCTAACAGTTCTTCTTCTAGTGGCTCTAATAGCTCTTCAGGTGGCAATAAGAATCCAAGCTATTCTTCGGATGTCAGTGGTTCTTCTGTGGTAGACTATGCTCTTTCTTTTGTAGGAAACAAGTATGTATGGGGAGGAACCAATCCAAATACAGGGGCAGACTGTAGCGGATTTACCCAATATTGCTTTAAGCATTTTGGAATCTCGCTTCCGAGAACCTCAGCAGCCCAGCGTTCTGCAGGGAAGGAAGTCAGTTATAAAAATGCACAGCCAGGAGATTTGATTTGTTATAGTGGACATGTAGCGATCTATATGGGAAATGGCAAGATTGTCCATGCAGCCAACTCAAGGCAGGGTATTATTTCTGGTACTTCAGCCACCTACAGAACCATCTTGTCAGTAAGACGAGTATTATAGACGTAATAAAATTAAGAACAAAGGATAAGCCCTGGCCCTTAGGTCGGGGCTTATGTTTGATTAGACTAATTGCGTGATGGACACCATTGGGCCAAAGTGCTATAATTTCCCTTGGAGAAAACAGTTGATGAAAAGAGCAAGAACAAGGAAAGAAATCTTTCGAACAATAAGATGCATTATTACTTTGGCAATTGCCGCAGTAGCAATTTTTATTTATTTTCGAAATAATCATATTGGTCAGGATACCAGATTTGATGCAGCAGAGCATTTGCAAGAAAGGGTAGTTACTGTAGATGGTAAGGAGCTGAACTTAAGGGATCTTATGTTTTATATTGCCTATGAGGAGCAGGACGTAGAACAAAAAGCCAAGATCTACAATCCGAAGGATACCAATAAGTATTGGAACCTTCATACCAATGGAGTCTTTATTCGTCTAGAAGCGAAGGATGCTGTGATCGATATGGCGGTGCATGATGAGATCTTTTACGAAAAGGCTCTAGAAGAAGACTTACAGCTATCAGCGAATGATCTAGAGTATCTTGAGGGAAAACAAAGTGATTTTATATCAGATCTCCTAGAAGAGCAAAAGGAAAGTCTTGCAAGCTATGGGATAGATGATGAGAGCCTAGAACAAGCCATGTACAAGGTGGCTCTGGCGCAAAAGTACCAAAAGTACTATTTTGCCCAGCAGGCTAGTGATAGTGAATATGATTATGATGATTATGATGCTCAAGGATATGCTTATAAAGAATTGTTAAAAAAAGAGCATACCTATGAGATTAATGATGATCTTTGGGATGAATTATCCATGGGCAATGTGACCCTTACCCATGGGAAAAAGAAATAAAGAGGTAGATTATGTCTGAAAAATTAGGAAGAAACGACTTATGTTGGTGTGGTAGTGGAAAGAAATATAAGAAATGTCACGAGGCATTTGATGAAAAAATTGATGCTTTTCGTCAGCAAAAAAAGCTAGTGCCGCCTCGTTCTATTATTAAGACTCCAGAGCAGATTGCAGGGATCAAGGAAAGTGCCAAGATTAATGTTGCAGTATTAGATTATGTAGCAGAGCATATCAAGGTAGGCATGAGCACAGAAGAAGTAAATCGCCTCGTGCATGAAAAGACCATAGAGCTCGGCGGGATTCCAGCACCACTTGATTTTGAAGGCTATCCAAAGAGCGTATGTACCTCTATTAACGATGAAGTATGTCATGGAATTCCATCGGAAGAGATTATCCTTCAAGATGGAGATATTGTAAATGTGGATGTATCCACCGAATACAAGGGTTATTTTTCAGATTCTTCAAGAATGTTTTTGATTGGCAATGTAAGTGAAGAAAAGAAAAAGTTAGTACAAGTCACGAAAGAATGCGTGGAAATTGGCCTAAAACAGGTAAAACCTTGGGGCTTTCTAGGGGATGTAGGAGCTGCTGTCAATGAACATGCCAAAGCCAATGGATATACCGTGGTCAGAGAAATCGGTGGCCATGGAATTGGACTTGAATTTCATGAAGAACCGTGGGTGGGATTTACCACTAGGCCAGGAACCAGGATGCTTATGGTTCCAGGAATGTGCTTTACCATTGAACCTATGGTTAATATGGGAAAAGCAGAGATCTACGTAGATGATGACAATGGCTGGACCGTTTATACAGAAGATGGACAACCTTCTGCCCAATGGGAAATACAGGTTGTTGTGACGGAAGATGGAGCAGAAGTCATTAGCTGGTAAGAAAACTTAACAGCTTGCTATAAGAAGGTGGAAAGAAATCTTGATAAGAGAATGTCTTTCCGCCTTTTTTTCTTAATCAAATCTTAAAATATTTACATGGTATATGTTAAAAGACAAAGGATATACTAATTACAATCTAGGAAAGAAGGAGTATGTTATGGGTAGTCGGGTATTGGTAGTAGATGATGAACGAGATATTAGAAATGCCCTTCGTGTTTATCTAGAAAGCGAAGGATATGAAGTCTTTGAAGCGGAAGATGGCCAAAAAGCGGTGGACTTTGTAGCCTCTCATCCGGTGGAATTGATCTTGCTAGATGTCATGATGCCTGTGATGGATGGAATCATTGCCATGTCCAAGATTCGAAGTCAGTCCAATGTTCCAATCATTATGCTGACAGCAAAGGGAGAGGATACGGACAAGGTCTTAGGTCTGAATGTGGGAGCAGATGACTATGTAACCAAACCCTTTAATCCCGTAGAACTGCTTGCAAGGGTCAAGTCCCAGATCCGGCGCTATACCAAGCTAGGCAATGCTTCGGCTCAGGTAAATCTAGACCATATCTATTCTATAGGGGGCATTGAGCTTAACGATCAAAGAAAAGAAGTTACGCTAGATGGAGAAGAAATCGCCCTAACTCCTAGAGAATATGAGATTTTAAAATTTCTTATGGAACACCCAAGCCAGGTATTCTCCCCAAGTCAAATCTATGAAAAAGTCTGGAATGATCCAGCCTATGGAGCAGAAAATACCGTGGCAGTACATATTCGGCATTTGCGGGAGAAAATCGAATATGACAGTAAAAACCCAAGGCACTTAGTCGCTGTGTGGGGACATGGCTATAAGATGGAGCCTTAAAAGGAGAGATTGTTATATGAAAGTAAAAAATAAAGGACTTCGGTGGTTGTTTCTTATTCTTTGTGTTGTGTGTGCTGTAGTAGGAAGCCTGTCTATTGTAGGAGCTTATGTAGTCCATGAAATAAGTGATATGGATCTTACCCAAAGAGCCTATGAAAATGCAGCAAGTCTAGCCCTCTACAATCACATTACCCTAGAAGGACAAGAGCAAGAAGAAGATTCCTTAGAGGAAAATGGCATCGAGTATGGCATTGTAAAAGCAGAGGAAAATAAGGATCTGACGAAAAAAAGTAGCTATGAATATAGCAATTTTAAGCAAGATCAGATGAAGGAAGAGGACCTATATAGCTATACCCTAGAAGGGGGGAAATACTCCACATTTACGGTTCCTAGTTATGTCTTATCAGGAAGCTCCCTGCAGACGGGCTATAACGTGGTAAAAGATGCCGTAGTAAAAGGCTTTGCCTATGATGAGAACACTTCTTTCTTATTTGCTTATGTAGGTGATCGCTACTATAAAGTAGACGAGGTAGGATTTTTAGACGATGATGTGACCGGTTATGATATGGTGGTGGATGACCTATTTCAGAGTGAAAATCTAGATGGAAAAAGCTACTATACCCTTGGAAAATATTTTTATCCGGTATATGAAGCGGATGACAATCGTATCAATTACTTTATTATCAATGGCGATGAAACAGGGATTGCCATCCGTAGCAGTCAAGTCGCAGATGTCAAAGGGGAGACGGCTTATCTTACCCGCCAGGTAGATGGCCATGAGCCAAGTGCAACTTCCTTTTACGTCTCAAATGGCAAGGTCTATATGGATGGGCTAGAGCCAGATGATACCATAACCAGCTACAATGTCGTCTTTTATGTTCCATCCTTGCCCCAATATAGTGCTTGGGAGGCGGACAATTACTTTGCCCAGGCAAAGGCTCTAGAAAGTCTTTTGCAAGGGAATCATCTTATGGCTATCGTGATAATCATGATTGCTTTAAGTATCTGCCTTGGACTCTTTTTCTTCATTTCCCTGATTCGAAGTGCCAGTCTATCAGAGGATGGCAAGGCTCACCTTAGGGGAAGACATAAGTTTCCACAGGAAATTTATTGGATCGGGATGATCATAGGAATTAGCCTTTCTGTCATCAGTTGCGCAGACGGAATCCGACTGCTGGTTTCTGGAAACTACGAATTAGCTAGCTGCATCATTATACTAGTAGCGACTATCATTACGGTGGCATTGACCGCCCTATTCATCATTGCCTGGGCCATGTCATTGTCTGTGTTGATTCAAAATAAGAGTCTGAAAGATGGCTTTCTTTCCCTTCGAATTGTCAAAGTAATACACAGGCAAAGGCTGATGAAGCAGCAGAATGCCAGCTTGTTTCGCACTTATGTGGGAGCAGGTCTCTTTTATGGAGTATTTGTGATTGCAGAACTAGTTGGAACCGCAGTTACCAATACCTGGGTCAGCGAAGGATTTACCCTGCTTTGGGTGGTGGAGAAAGTGATTTTTGCTGTGGTGCTACTGTTGCTTTTGAGACAGTTTGGCCAGCTTCGCATGGCAGCTCAGAAAATAGCGCTAGGGGAACTTGCCTATCAAGTAGATACCAGTCATATGTATGCAGGACTTGCAGCCCATGGACAAGACCTCAATCATATTGCCCAGGGCCTTGAAGAGGCCGTATCAAAGCAACTAAAATCGGAGCGTATGAAGACGGAGTTGATTACCAATGTCTCTCATGATATTAAGACTCCTTTGACCTCGATTATTAGTTATGTGGATTTGCTTAGCAAAGAAGAGATAGAAAGTGACAAGATAAGAGAATATCTAGAAGTCTTAAAGCGCCAGTCGGATCGGCTCAAGAAATTAATTGAAGACCTATTAGAAGCTTCTAAGGCATCCACCGGTAATATTAAACTGAACCTAGAAAAGATTCCATTAGGTGTCATCTTGTCCCAAGTCATTGGAGAATTTGAAGAAAGACTAGAAGAAAAGGATATCACCTTTCATGTTCAGGACGCTAGCAAACAAACCACAATATATGTGGATGTACAGCAGCTGTGGAGAGTCTTTGACAATCTGCTAACGAATATATACAAATATGGCCAGGAACATACGAGAGCCTATATCAATCTAAAAGAAGAAAAAGGCATAATCAAGCTGAGCTTTTTAAATACCTCGAAGGAAGCATTAAATATTTCTCCAGATGAGCTTATGGAGCGTTTTGTACGAGGAGATGCATCAAGAAATACAGAAGGAAGCGGACTCGGCCTTTCTATTGCCAAGTCTTTAACGAATCTGATGGGAGGAGATCTGAACATAGAGATTCAGGGAGATTTGTTTATCGTGAATCTGGAATTTCCTACGAATTAATCTTGATGTATGCTATAATGACAGCAAGTGAGTAGAAATAAGCAATAAGGAGCGATTGGCAAATGAACGAACTTGCTAGGAATGTGCTGATTACAGTTATTTTGCTGGCTGTTGTAGCATTGATTGGTCTTGGCATCTGGAAGATGCTAGTGAGATATGCAGAAAAACAAAAAGCAACAGAAGATGAAATCTCTGTTGATGAGGAAATCTCTAGTGATGAAGGCAAGATTGATCTCAAATCATGTATTGCAATTTTGTAATAAAAGCAAAAAGTAAAGTCCCTAGGTAGTCGGCTTTGTAAAATGGCTACCTAGGGACTTTTTATGTCCTGAGAAATCCACCTATAAGTTCTTCTTAAGAAAAAATTAGGAACTTTGTGACGAAGCTTTACAAATTTGTAAACAATATTAAGTTTTATTAAGAATGCCCTGAATTTGATGAAAATTGTATCTTGTGAGGCTAGAATGGTAATAGCTTAAGCGAAAGTTAGCGTAAGAAAGGGGAGAACATAATGAAAAGAAAAGCTCTAACAAAGCTTACGGCAATCGCATTAGCAGCGACTATGCTTTTGCCGGCGCAGGGATTTTCCATGATGGGAAATGTCACTGCCTTAGCAGCTACCACCAAGGAAGGCGAAGGTAGCCAAGATGCTAAGGATACCTTGGAAATCAAAGGAGACTATTACTATCAATATGCTTCGACTTTATATCAAGAAGGCAAGATCAAAGCAGATTCTGCCTTGAGTCTAAGCATTGATAAGACATCAAAGTCTTTGATCTTTTCTGGAAGCAAAGAAGATTTGACCAGTAAGGAAATCGTGATTGATAAGACTTTTAACTTTGATGGAAATACGGTAAGCAGATTTAGCTTTGATGCCTTAGCAGGAAGAGATTCCAATGGAAAAAAGACCAGCGTTACCTTGGGATTTTACCTAGATGGAGCCTCTACTCCATTTGTAACGAAGAAGCTTTACAGCCAAAAAAAGAAGAATAACTGGACTTATTCTAAGGACTGCACGATTGATATTTCCAGCTTAAAGCTCACCGGGGAGCATACTTTGAGTATCAAGGTAGAAGATGCTTCGCAAGATCAGGTGGAATTTTCAATTAAAAGATTCGAATTTGTAGAAAGCTCTGTTCCAGTGGTTTATCTCAATATCGATGAATCCGATGGCACCATTGCAGAAATGAATGCTTCGGAAGATCATTCGGTAGAATGCTATGGCCAGATGGATATCAATGTTCCAGAAGGCTATACCAACGAATATGTGGAAGAGGGCCAGAGCCTATCTAGTGAAAGCTATGAAATGGAATATATCCGTGGCAGAGGCAATTCTACCTGGACGACAGATAAAAAGCCATATAAGATCAAGCTTGCTAGTAAGCAAAATGTCTTGGGAATGGGCAAAAATAAGCATTGGGTGCTCTTGGCTAATTATTATGACAATTCTTTATTGAGAAATAAGATGACCTATTGGCTTGGCGAACAAATGGGAATGGAATATACGCCAGCATCCGTTCCAGTAGAGGTTGTCATGAATGGCGAGTACCTTGGAAGCTATTATCTGTGTGAACAAGTCAGAGTAGGCAAGACCAGGGTAGATATTGATGATTTGGATGAAAAAGATGGTCCAACAGCAGTGGATGGAAGCACCATCACAGGAGGCTATCTGTTAGGCTTAGAGCCATATGAAGATGAGGAAAATACAATTACCACCAAGCATGGAGC
>CAVJBW010000024.1:6331-12935 GCA_963647625.1 Lachnospiraceae bacterium | reverse complement strand
AGGGTATTCGTATAGCTTTGTCCATTGACGGTATCTAAGGGATGGTGTTACAATAGGCCTAGATTCAAAAACTACATATCTTTTCAGTGTTAGTGCTTTAAGGGCACTAAGTAAAAGGGAATCAGGTGACAATCCTGAGCGGTCCGGCCACTGTGAGCAAGGAGTGCTATTACATGATGTCATTGAAGGGAGTCTGTCTCTTAGATCAAGAGGCTCGTCCCTTTGAGAAGACGTAGTAGCGTAGTGATTTGCAAGTCAGGAAACCTGCTGAGAAGAGGAATCATTGGTGTATTTTCGGAGAAGTGTACCAAAAGGCTGTATTTTTTGCTAGAGCTTATCCTTGCAGATTACAGTTTTCTTGTGCACTTGTTTTACAAGTGTATTTTTTTTGAAATAGCATAGTTGTTTCAAAAATGAGGGAAGTAGGAGAAGGGATTGACTCTCTTTTTGAACTTTTTGAAGACTTGGGGACTTTTTAGAAGAAGCACTTTTGTTAGATTTTTGTTTCGGAGAAAAAATCTTACATGAAGAGAGGGAAAGACATGAAAAGAAAAAAGATTTTGGCTGTGCTAATGTCTCTTGCCATGGTAGCAAGCATTGGCTCACCAGCTATGCTCACCACAGCCCAGGCGCAAGTGGTGCGAGGCGATGAGCAGCTAAAGGCTGCAACCACCGAGAAGTTGACTCTTGGGGAAAATACTGCAACGATGTTTAAGCCAGTAGATGCATCGATTGTAACCGATGGAGATAGCAAGACCTTGAAGGTGACAATGAATGGAACTGGCTATGAAAAGCTTGTAATCAGTGGTCTAGACAATGTAAAGACAACTATTAATGAACAGACAGAGGCAAATGGCTGGATTACTGCTACGGCAAGGACAGATAATGGTGAATTCTATGGTAAGCTTGAATTCTCTATTCCTTTGACCAGTGAATATCTAGATGAAGATGGAAATTATGTGATTCCATGCTTGGCAGTATCAAAGAATCGTCTAGAACAATATACAAACGGCACAGAAATACCATTTAGTAAGATCTTCTATGGCCGTTTATTGACGGTTGATATGGATAGTAAGACTTTGACGACAGCGGATAATACTTACAATGCCAATATCGTAGAATATATTGGAGATTTAGATACTGATAGTGACGGTATTGAAGAAGTAGAAGCTACTGTTGATTTGGTAGATGAACTGATTCAGGTAATCAAATCACAGACGAAGGATGAGAATACCGAAAGATATTGCCGCCTGGCAAAATATTTCTGGGACAAGTTGTCTACAGATGATCAGGCAAAAGTTGACGATCCTGATTATTTTGGACTAGATACAGGAAAAGCAATAGATGATATAGATAGTGTAGTAAATACTTCTCCAACCAAGTCCAAGGAAATGCTGGTAGTTAGCTTTGGAACAAGCTACAATATCAATAGAGCGCATACCATTGGAGCAATCGAGAAAGCACTTCAGAAGGCATATCCAGAATATGATGTAAGAAGAGCCTTTACTGCTCAGATTATTATCAATCATATCCTTGCAAGAGATGACGTAAATATTAAGAATGTAGAAGAAGCATTAGAAGATGCTAGAACAAATGGAGTAAAAGAACTCGTTGTCGTTCCTACTCACTTAATGAGCGGTGCAGAATATGATGAATTAAAGGCTGCGTTAGATGAATTTACTAGTCAAACCACCTATAAAGCAGATGCATTTACCTTTACTGGGGGAACTGGCAAAATGAAAATCACTTGTGACCAGATTCAGGTAAAAGATGGTAAGGCTACTGCCAAAGTGGTATTTTCTAGCAAGTATGTTACTCAGGTAAAAGTAGGAGATCAGACTTATTATCCTGATAGCACAGTAACAAATAAAAGTGTCTTTGAACTTCCTGTTACTTTGAATGAGGATAACGAAATTGTAGCAACGACTACTGCTATGTCTGAGCCACATGATATTACCTATACCATTCACCCAACTTTAAATCTGGTTGAAAAGGTATTAATCTCAGCTCCATTGTTAAATAGCGATGCTGACAAGACTACTGTAGCAACATCAGTAGTAGCAGAGGCTGCTAAGGATGCAGGATTTGCTTCAACAGACAAGGCAGTAGCAGATGAAGACACTGCATTCGTATTCATGGGACATGGAACAGCACATGTAGCAAAAGAGACTTATACTCAGATGCAGGCTATTATGGACAAGTTAGGATATAAGAATTGCTATATCGGAACAGTAGAAGGCGAGCCAGAAGCTACTAGCATGGAAAGCATCATTGCGAAGGTAAAGGAAGCTGGTTACTCTAAGGTAGTTCTTCGTCCACTGATGGTAGTAGCAGGAGACCATGCTAACAATGATATGGCTGGAGACGATAAAGATTCATGGAAGAGTGGATTTGAGGCTGCTGGACTAGATGTGACTTGCCAGATCGAAGGACTTGGCTCTGTTGCTGAGGTACAGGAACTTTACATTAGCCATGTGAGTCATGCGGCTACTACGAAAAAAGTAGAGGACATTACTTGGACGAATAGAATGTTCAAGGTGGTAGATGCTTCTGTAACAGAATATATATCTGGCCAGAAGAATCTAGTAGTTACCATGAGTGGTACTGGATATAAGAATTTTGCAATGTATTCAAGTCTTGCCGAGGCTAGAGAATCCTTAGCTTCAGACAATAGAGAGAAATGGATTGAAGCTACAACAAGAACAACAAATGATGAGTACAATGGAATGCTTCAGTTCACCATTCCTTTAAATGACTATCAGCAGGCAGATGGAAGCTATGTCATTCCATTTATGGCAGTATCAGCAAAAAATTTGGCAGCTTATGAAAAAGGCGATGCTTCAGCAAGTAAAGTATTTTATGGCCGTAAGATTACATTAAAGGACAATACATTACTAGCAGAAGACTATAGCTATTCTTCTTTGATTAATGAGCAGATCGGCACTTTAGATACTACCGATGTAGCAATTGAAAAGGTTCCTGTAACTGTTGAATTGGTAAATGATTTAATTGAAGCAATTCAGGTGCAGACGAAGGATGAGAATACCGAAAGATATTGTCGTCTTGCAAAATATTTCTGGAATAAGTTAACAGAAGATCAGAAGGAAGAAGTGGAAGAAGCAGATTATTTTGGCCTAGATACAGGAAAAGCAATTAAAGACAATCCAGTAAATGCTTCTCCAAGCAGATCCAAAGAAATGCTGGTTGTCAGCTTTGGAACAAGCTACAATACCAATAGAGCGGATACCATTGGAGCAATCGAGACAGCACTTCAGAAGGCATATCCAGACTATGATGTAAGAAGAGCCTTTACTGCTCAGATTATTATCAATCATGTCCTTGCAAGAGATGGCGTAAATATTAAGAATGTAGAAGAAGCATTAGCAGATGCCAAGGATCATGGAGTAAAAGAACTCGTTATCGTTCCTACTCACTTAATGAGCGGTGCAGAATATGACGAACTCAAGAATACAATTGATGCTTATGTAAAGGCTAATCCAACAGCATTTGATAAGGTAACTTACTCTACTCCATTATTAAATAGCGATGCTGACAAGACTGCTGTAGCAAAATCAGTAGTAGCAGAGGCTGCTAAGGATGCAGGATTTGCTTCAACAGACAAGGCAGTAGCAGATGAAGACACTGCATTCGTATTCATGGGACATGGAACAGCACATGTAGCAAAAGAGACTTATACTCAGATGCAGGCTATTATGGACAAGTTAGGATATAAGAATTGCTATATCGGAACAGTAGAAGGCGAGCCAGAATCTACTAGCATGGAAAGCATTATTGCGAAGGTAAAGGCAGCTGGTTACTCTAAGGTAGTTCTTCGTCCACTTATGGTAGTAGCAGGAGACCATGCTAACAATGATATGGCTGGAGACGATGAAGATTCATGGAAGAGTGGATTTGAGGCTGCTGGACTTGATGTGACTTGCCAGATCAAGGGACTTGGTTCTAGCGCAGCTGTACAGAATATTTATATCAACCATGTAAAGAGCGCAATTGCTACAGACCTTAGCAAGGCTAAGATTACCATTGGCAAGTATTCTACTACTTATAATAAAAAAGCGAAAAAGCCAAGCGTAACTGTTACAGTAGATGGCAAGAAGATTGCTTCTTCAAACTATACAGTAAGCTACAAGAACAATATCAAGGCAGGAACTGCAACTGTTACAGTAACTGCAAAGGGCACCTATGCACTGAACTCTAAGAGTGCTACCTTCAAGATTACCAAGGCTTCTCAGCCTTTGAAAGTAACTGTAAAGAATCAGACAGTAAAATATAAGTCTGTAAAGAAAGCAAACAAGCTTGTAAGAGCAATTGTCAAGGTAACTGGAGAGAAGACCAAGAAGACTTATACCAAGTTATCTGGCAATAAGAAATTAACAGTGAATAAGAAGACTGGTAAGATTACAATTAAGAAAGGTATCAAGAAAGGTACTTATACTCTTAAGATCAAAGTTGCAACTGGTGCAACTGCTAATTACAAAGCTGGCTCTAAGACAGTAAAGGTAAAAATCAAAGTGAAGTAATAGCAAGTCAAGCTAGACTACACATTTATAACAATCAGCACAAAAAAGCCTGTTTATTCAGGCTTTCTTGTGCTATTTAAAGCAAATGAGGTAAAGGTATGAAAAATTTAAAAGTAAAAATATTAATTGCAACCTTGGCAGTTTCTATGGTAGCAACGCCTATGTCAGCAATGGCATTTACTCAAGGAGAAGATAGCCAAAAAACAGAAGATGTAAGTGAAGATCGTGCGAGCGTGGAAGATGTTATAGGGAATACAAAAGAAGTAACGCCTACCACCTCAGAAGGATATGACAAAGTAGAAGCAGGAACTACAGAGAAAACGAGTCTAAAAGAAGGCAATCAAGATTCGAATGATGGCAATCAGAATCAGGATTCGAACAAGCCAGAAGGATCAGGAAATCAAGACCAAGACTCAGATAATAAGGATCAGGACCCGGATAATAAAGACCAAGATACTGGCAATAAAGACCAAGATGCTGACAATAAAGACCAGGATAAGGAGAACAAGGATCAAGATAGCAATACGCAAGATCCAACCTATCTCTATGCCGATGGTTATTATTATGCAGATGGATTTACCTTTAGTGGAGGAACCGGAAAGCTCAAGATTACCTGTCAGCAGATCAAGGTGGTAAAGGATGTTGCAACAGGCATTATTACCTTTTCTAGCAAGTATATTACCAAGGTAAAAGTAGCAGGAGTTACCTATACTCCAAATAGCGTAGGAGAAAGTGGAAGCGTCTATGAGATTCCACTGACATTGAATGCAGACAATACCATCGTAGCAACGACTACTGCCATGTCTGAGCCACATGATGTCAACTATACGATTCATCCAACTTTGAATACAACAAGCCAGCCTTATGCCCCACTTGAAGACAAAGAGGCAGAAAATCAGTATCCAAAGAAAGATACCGACAGTCAGGATAAGACAGACTCAAATAAGCAAAATCAAACACAGAAAAAAGAAGAAACCATAGTGACTCCTGTCAAGAAAAAGACCTTACAGGCAGGATGTACATACAAGATTAAAGCAGCAACAGACAATCGCATGTTCTATATTGCACCAAAGCAAGATAAGGTGAAGCATGTGATTTTAAAGATAAAAAAAGATGGCACCTATGAGATCACCATGTCCTTGACGGGAGAAGGATATGACTATCTCTATATGGGAAGTGCCTCAAAGGCAAAAAAAGCAACCAAAAAAGAACTAGCCAAGTACAAAGTGGTGAATGGATATTATACCTATACCTTTAAGGTAAAGTCACTTGACGAGTCTTTGACCATTTCGGCCCATTCTAAGAGATTAGATCGATGGTATGAACACAAAATCATTTTCTATAGTGATGGGGCAAAAAGGACCAGCAAGGAAAATCTTGCTACCAATTTGAAGAAAAAGGTAGCATCCAAAAAAAATAAAGAAGCAGGTACCACCATCCAGACAGTCAATGCCAAAAATGTATCTACCTCAGCAGTTAATAGTGCAACCTCTCTAGCAGATGGAACCTATCAGGCAGATGGATTTAGTTGGTCAGGAGGAACCGGAAGACTGTCCTATATCAAATGTAAACAGATTGTTGTAAAAAATGGCAAGACCTATGCTACTATTGAATTTGGAAGCAGCAAGTATGATTCCTTAAAAGCTAGTGGCCAAGTCTTTTCCAAGCAAGGAGGAGGCAATTCTACCTTTACGATTCCAGTAACATTAAATGCCAACAATACCATCGTAGGTAGAACCGTTGCCATGTCTCAGCCACATTGGATTGCCTATTCCATCTATATCTCCCTAGCGGCAGCAGGAGATGGACAAGGGGGCAAGACCACCCAGGCATCCACTCAGGAGTTGTCCGAGGAAGCACCAGAGATTATGGGACTTAGTGGTGGACAGGAAGAAGAGTTAGAATATGCCAAGGACTTCAAAGTCTTTTCCTATGACAAGGGAGTAAAGCTCATTCAGATCAATCTAACAGATCGAACAGGTTTCTATGATAAAAAAGAAAAGAAACAAAAAGATCAGGTAGAATATGATGAAGATGGCCAGGTGATTGCAAAGTCTCAGCTAGAA
>CAVJBW010000024.1:0-6278 GCA_963647625.1 Lachnospiraceae bacterium | reverse complement strand
ATCTGATTGTGCCAGAAGATGTAGAGATTCCAGCGGGTCTTGAAAAAGAATATATTATTATTACCAGTCCAATCAAAAGCACTCTCGTCGCTAGCCAGAATATCTATGAGATCTTAAGTGAACTCAAGCAAGAGGACAAGGTAAGTGCTGTAGCAGTTGATGGGGATGCAACTTATACCAACAAGGATCTGTTACAAGCAATTGAGAAGGAAGAGATTGTAGATATTGGTACCTTGGATGATCCAGACTATAGAAGTCTGATTCAGAACAAGGCTGACATGGCAATCTTGCCGGATAGTCTTCTTCCAGAGGAAATAGATGATAAGGCAGATAAGAAAGAACAAAAAGAGCAAAAAGCACTTATCAAAGAGGCAAAAGAAAAGTATGAGACCTTAATGAGCCGATTTGCTACCTTGGACATTCCAGTTCTGGTGGATCGTTCTAGCTTAGAAGAGGAAGACTTAGGCAAGAGTGAGTGGATCAAGGTCTATGGAGCCATTTATGGCTGCTATGATGAAGCATGTGCTTTATTTGAAAAGGAAGTAAAGGATTATGAAGAAAAGGAAAGTAAATAAATTAATAGCTGCTATTCTAGCAACGACGATGCTAGGAGCAAGCCTTTTATCCGGATGTGGTAGCGATCAGGCATCTACAAGTGACAAAGCAGATATTAGCACAGAAGAATCTACCACAAAGGAGGAGGGCCAAGCACCAGCTATAGAGGGCCTTACCTATGACTCTACCTTGCAATGTGATTATGCAGAGCAATACAAGGTGTATGAATATCAGGATGGCTATGCCCTTATAGAGATCAAAGAGGAGGGCCAGTTCTTATTTGTCCCTGCCGGCAAGGAGAAGCCAGAAGGTCTAGATGATAGTATTACCGTAATCAACCAGCCAAGCAATATCTACTTAGCTGCCACGGCAGAGATGGCACTATTTACTGCTATGGATGGGCTTGATGTGGTTACTATGACTTCCCTAGACAAGGATGGTTGGACCTTTGATGCTCCGAAAAAAGCCATTGAAGATGGCAGTATGATTTATGCCGGCAAATATTCTCAGCCAGACTATGAAGTCCTACTTGCCAACAATTGTGATTTGGCCATTGAGTCTACCATGATTTATCACACCCCAGAGGTGCAAGAGATGATAGAAGACCTAGATATTCCGGTGCTAGTAGACCGTTCTAGTTACGAGACCAATCCAATGGGTCGTATGGAATGGATCAAGCTTTATGGAATTCTCGCAGGCAAAGAAGAGGAAGCTCTGGCCTATTATAACCAGCAAAAAGACAAGATCTCTCAGATTGAAGAATTTGAAAATACAGGAAAGACCATTGCATTTTTCTATATTTCTACTGACAATAAGGCAGTCTGCAGAGCGAGTACAGACTATGTGCCAACCATGATTTCTATGGCGGGAGGTCAATATATTTTCTCTAACCTGGTAGATGAAGAAGGTAGAACTTCCATCAATATGAGTATTGAAGCCTTCTATGCTACAGCAGAAAATGCAGATTATATCATCTACAATGGAAGTATTGACAGCTCAGTTAAGACCTTGGATGATTTGCTTGCCAAGGATCCAAGTATTGCAGATTTGAAGGCAGTAAAGGAAGGCAATTGCTGGATGACAGGGAATTCCATGTATCAGAGAACCGATATCATTAGTGATATGATTCTAGATATTCATGAGATTTTGACAAATGATAATCCACAGGATCTACAATTCCTTACAAAGCTGAAATAGTAGAGGTGTTTATGAGTTCTTTGAATAAGCAAGAAAAGAACAAAGACAAGGGTGCTGCCGGAAGTTTTCATTATGAGAACTTCCGGCGGCGCAGTCGTTATACCCTAGTCTTTGCCTTGATGGCCCTGGCCTTTTTGGTCTTGGTAGTTGTGAATATCAACTCTGGTAATGTTCATATACCAATCAAAAATATTATAGAAATTCTCTTTACCAAGGATGGAGATGCAACCTGGGTCAATATCATATGGAAGATTCGTCTGCCACGTATCCTTATGGCTGCTCTCTTAGGTGGAGCCTTGTCTTTGTCTGGATTTATGCTGCAGACCTTTTTTGAAAATCCCATTGCCGGACCTTACGTACTTGGAATTTCTTCGGGAGCGAAGCTGGTGGTGGCTTTGATTATGATTTATGGCCTGCTTCATGGTATGGCTATGAATTCTTATACCTATATTGTAGCCGCCTTTGTGGGTTCATTAGCAGCAACCGGATTTATCCTATTGATCGCCAGGAAGATCAAGAATATGGCAGCTTTGTTGGTGGCAGGAATCATGATTGGTTATATCTGCAATGCCATTACCGACTTTGTGGTTACTTTTGCCAATGATTCGGATATTGTCAATCTCCACAACTGGTCGAAGGGAAGCTTTTCCGGCGTGACTTGGAATAATGTCAGCGTTGCAACCCTTGTGGTAGGAGTGGCCTTTGTCTGCACCCTGCTTTGTGCTAAGCCAATCAGTGCCTACCAGCTAGGAGAGAATTATGCTCAAAGTATGGGAGTAAATATCAAGTTCTTTCGTATCTTGCTGATTATGCTATCCAGCATCTTCTCAGCAACCGTTACTGCTTTTGCGGGACCGATTTCTTTTGTGGGGATTGCGGTACCATTTTTGGTAAAAGGATGCTTAGGAACCACCAAGCCTTTGGTGGTTATTCCCGGCAACTTCATAGGAGGAGCCGTCTTTTGTATGCTGTGCGATCTGATTGCCAGAGTCGTCTTCGCACCGACGGAACTAAATATTTCCACGGTGACCTCCATCTTTGGAGCACCTGTTGTCATCTATATTATGATTCGAAAGAGAAGGGGGCGTCGCCATGGATAAGAGGGAAAGTTATATCAAGTTAGACCACCTGTCTGTCGGCTACAACCACAAGCCCCTGATAGAGGATATTTGCCTCGATATACAAAAGGGAGATATTGTAACCTTAATTGGACCAAATGGAGCGGGAAAGTCTACCATTCTAAAGACTTTGACCCGGCAGCTTGCCATGGTCAAGGGAAAAGTAACCTTAGATGCCAACAATCTAGGTGCTATGTCTTATAAGGAACTGGCCAAGAAGATGTCCATTGTCATGACAGAGCGCATGAAACCAGATATGATGACCTGCCAAGATATTGTGGCTACAGGAAGATATCCCTATACAGGCCGTATGGGAGTCTTGACAGCAGAAGATGAGGCCAAGGTAGATGAGGCGTTAGAGGCAGTAAATGCAAGAGAAATCAGCAATCGAGACTTCAATGCCATCAGTGATGGACAAAGGCAAAGAGTCCTTCTAGCTAGGGCCATATGCCAGGAACCAGAAGTCATTATCCTAGATGAGCCAACCTCATTTTTGGATATCCATTACAAGCTTGAGCTTTTGTCCATTCTTCGCCGCATGGCCAAAGAAAAGGATATTACAGTAGTGATGACCTTGCATGAAATTGACTTGGCGCAAAAGATATCAGACAAGATCGTCTGTGTTCATGGGGATCGAATCCTAGACTTTGGACGTCCAGAAGAGATTTTTAAAGAAGACAAGATCAAAGAACTTTATGATATTGATAATGGCTTTTATGATCCTTTGTTTGGTAGTATTGAGCTTCCTAGGCCGACCGGGCCCATCAAAGCATTTGTAATCTCGGCAGCAGGAAGTGGAATCAAGACTTACCGTAGGCTGCAAAAGGAGAATATCCCCTTTGCAGCAGGAATTTTGTATGAAAATGATATAGATTTTGCCCTGGCACGGCTTCTAGCCATGGAAGTGGTCTCTCAAAAGCCCTTTGACGAAATTACCACAGAAAATATCCAAAAAGCCAAGGCACTGATTGATCGATGCGAGAAGGTGATTGATTGTGGTCTTTATCTAGGCCAGTCGAATCAAGGGATTCAACAGCTTTATGACTATAGTAAGAACAAACTCATACATCTTCCGTAATAAAAGAAATAAGCCTTTGAACCGTTGCACTAGTGTGGTCTGTATTCCATGCTAGTGCATTTTCTATGGTGATGGATTCCTTCTCAAAAGGAATTGCAATCACTCGTTTGTCCCCTTGATTGGCATCTGCCACATATTTTGGCAGGATAGAAATCCCCATATGCAAAGAAATCATTAGCAGGATGGTTTCGATATCTTCGATTTTATCCACAATATCTAGCTGGTAACCTTTTTTGATAAAAGGTTCTAAGATGACCTTGTCTTCTCCAACCTTACTATCTGGCGAGCAGGCAAGAATCAGTTTTTCATTGACCAAATCCTTTCGGTAGATACGCCTTTTATGGGATAATCTGTGATCGATGGGCACTACAACTACCAAGGGAGAGCGCTGATAGACCTTGTAAGAGATGCCTTTTAAGTAGGAATCGTCAAAGATCGGAGTGACAATCAGATCTAACTCTCTATTTCTCAGCCTGGCAGCTAAATCAGAAGGATTACCACTAGAAAAGTGCAAGCGAATATTGGGATAGTGATGATGAAAGTCCAAGATACGATCCGGAAAGGCGGTAGCTTTGGCATCTGCAGAAAATCCTATTTCTAAGGTGCCTGTCATACCCGTTGCAGCATCTTTGGTATGTTGAAAGACAGCTTCTATATGTTCTAGAATCCCTGGAGCTTCTAGATAGAAGGCCTCTCCTGCAGAGGTAAGAGCGACTTTTTTCTTGGTTCTTGCAAATAGCTGGGCACCGATGGCGTCTTCTAAGGCTTTGATCTGTTGGGTGACAGCAGTCTGAGAAACGTACATTTTTTCAGCAGCCTTGGTGAAGTTCAGTTCATTTGCAACGGCAAGAAAGTATTCGATTTGCCTGGTATTCATCGTATCGACCTCCTAAATTAAGATTCAATAATAAGATAATGTTATTATAACACAGGAATTTTCTATTGGAAATCCCTGAATAAAGGGGTTATTATCATAATGTACTTATTAAAGTACAAAAGGTTATGTGGAAAAAAGGAGGAACATGGACATGAAAAACACAGAGTATACATTTATTACAACACCAGCCCCAATGGGATTTGTAAATCCAGCAACATATCTTGTAGACCCTAACAAGAAAAAAGCTGTAGCAAAACGTTTAATAAGCTTGCTTACAAGTCCATGGCAGATTTCTGAATACAGAAATTACAAAGAAGCATAAGAAATACCAATAAAATAATAGACAAAAAACCTCAATTGATATGAAATCCTAAAAAGCACTCTCACCCCTAGGGAGTGCTTTTTGATTTGCTATAAAAAACTTTAAAAATAGTTAAAGAGGGAGTATAATTACCTCAAGGTAATGTTGTTTGGATTTGGAGGAGAAGCGTATGAACTTGTTGGAAATGAAAGAACTATTACAGGCAGAGATTTTGTCCGACGAGCCAGATGAAAGCGTAGATGTAAAGCTAGGGTATGCTACAGACTTAATGAGCGATGCTTTAGCCTTTGCAGCAGATAATTGTGTTCTTATAACAGGTCTGATGAATGCCCAGACGGTACGAACGGCGGAAATGAAAGATTTTCCATGTGTGATTTATACCAGGGGTAAGAAACCAGATGGGGAGATTATTGCCCTAGCCAATACATTTGGAATCTGTATTATGAGGACGCAGCTGTCTACATTTGATGCTTGTGGAATATTATATGGAAAGGGATTAGAGGGACCAAATCATCATGGATAAGATAGAATTTCACTATGAAGTTGATGGGGAGGACTTTACCAATGCAGGTTCTGCCAGCACGGATGTAAAGCGAAAGTTAAAAAAGATGCATATTGCACCAGCGATTATTCGAAAGGTAGCAATTGCAATGTATGAAGGGGAAATCAACATGGTCATTCATGCAGATGGAGGCTATATTGATGTAGAGATATCAGAGGAAGAGATTTCCTTGCTCTTATGTGACAAGGGACCTGGGATTGATGATGTAGAAAAAGCTATGACAGAGGGATTTTCTACTGCTTCTGACCAGGTGAGAGAGCTAGGATTTGGAGCAGGAATGGGGCTGCCCAATATGAAGAAGTCTTCTGATGAGATGACCATTGAAACGCAAAAGGGTGTAGGAACCACCGTCAAGATGAAAATCTATATTAATGAATAGGGAAGCATCTTAACGTAAGAAGGTGAAATAATGGAAAATAAATTTTATCATTCTGTTTACCTTAATTCCGATAAGTGTAGAGGCTGTATTCATTGTCTGAAAAGATGCCCTACCAATGCCATCCGGGTACGGGAAGGAAAGGCACATATTATTAAGGAATTTTGTATTGATTGTGCAGAGTGTAATCAGC
>CAVJBW010000023.1:0-13034 GCA_963647625.1 Lachnospiraceae bacterium | reverse complement strand
ATTTTATGAAAAGAGTGATTAATGATTGAACTAGAAATATAGAGAATGTCTTGCAAATATCATTTGTGAGACATTCTCTTTTTTTTAAATGGTTGCTATAATGGTCTAGGAAAGGAATGAGAAAATGAAAAAAATATTATATATAACAGTCATAGGACTACTTCTTACAGCTTTGGCAGGATGTGGCCAAACAAGTAGTGAAAAAAGTGTAGATTCTTCTAATATATCTGAGGACGTTAAGGAAGTTGTGATTGAAGGCAACTTAAGCAGCATGGAGGAGGAGAATAAAAAGCCGGCGGAAGTTAAGTCAGTTACTATTTCAGCTACAGGAGATTGTACTTTGGGAAGGGCACAGATTCATGGATACTCTGGCTCTTTTGATGATTATTATGATAAATATGGGGAAAGTTATTTTTTTCAAGGAGTGAAGGAGATCTTTGAAGCAGATGATTTTACCCTGATTAATCTAGAATGTGTTTTGACAAATGCTGACAAGAGAGTAGAAAAAACCTATAACTTAAAAGGAGATCCTTCCTATACCGGGATTCTTACCAGTAGTAGTGTGGAGGGATGTTCCTTTGGAAATAATCACAATTACGATTATGGTCAACAAAGTTATGATGATACCATAAATGCACTTAAAGATGCGGGGTTGTCCTATGCGGTAAATGAACAGATTGGAACATACAAAACCGAAGAGGGCATTACGATAGGATTTGTATCTACAAGTTTGTTATCAGGAGCGCCAGAAAGGATGGCATATTTGACCGATGGAATCTCAAGGCTGAAAGAGGAAGGGGCAGATCTGATCATTGCCTGCTGCCATTGGGGAGTAGAAGGAGAACACTATGCCAATGCAGACCAGGTAAGTAAAGCTCATGCACTTATTGACGCAGGGTGCGATTTGGTCATAGGAAATCATCCTCATGTTCTGCAGGGAATAGAATGTTACAAAGGAAAAATGATTTGCTATAGCTTAGGAAACTTTTCTTTTGGAGGCAATTCCAATCCGAAGGATAAGCAAGATGGCATCTTTACGCAGACTTTTACCTTTGTAGATGGCAAGCTTGATGAGTCGGCCTCTTTGGATGCTAGATTTATCCCGTGTACTTTATCTGGCCACAGCAATTACAATGACTTTTGCCCCCAGATCGCTACGGATCAAACCAAAGAGTCGATTTTATCTAATATGGCGGAATATAGCGCATCCTATAGTCAGCTTTCCTTTGATGAAGATGGAAATATAAGTGTAAGTGAGGAATAAAACATGAGTTATCAATGGATTTTATTTGATCTAGATGGCACCATTACCCAGTCAGAATTTGGAATCATCGAATCCGTAAAATATGCCCTTGAAAAATATGACATAAGGGAGGATTCTTACGAAAATCTCCTGCGATTTATAGGACCTCCCTTGTATCAATCCTTTCGAGAATATTATGGCATGTCAGATCTAGAGGCCCAGACGGCAGTGGCGTATTATAGAGAAATCTATGAAGTGGAAAATTACAAAAAATCACCACTATATCAAGGAATAAAAGAGGTGATACAGACCTTGTATGATCAAGGGAAAGAGCTTTTTGTTGTGACGGCAAAGCCGGTAGATACCGCCTTAGATGTGATGAATTATCATGGACTTACCAGCTACTTTAAGAAGATTTATGGGCCAGGCCGTGATGCCCACAAGGTCAACAAGTCTGATTTTATTCTCCAGTTGATGGAGGATTATCGGATTGAAGACAAAGGCAGCCTCGTAATGATAGGAGATCGCCACTACGATGTAAAAGGGGCGTCAGACCTTGGAATTACAGGGATAGGTGCTTTATACGGATATGGGACAAGGGAAGAATTAATCGAAAATGGAGCAAACTATATTGCTACTTGTCCTATGGATATTTTGAAAATTATTGAGGAGAAGTCATGAAGAAGTTAGAACTGTTTGTAAAAGAAGGAGTCAGTCCTTACGCTAGCGTAAATTGTGCTGCCAAAGATCTAGAAGCCTATGGATATAGACCCTTAGATTATAGGGATAGCTGGAACCTAGAAAAAGGTGGAAAATATTACTTAAAGCATTATGATGCAAGCTTATTTGCCTTTTCTATTGGGGAGGAGAAAGGCCGCATTCGCATGGCAGCAGCCCACACGGATGCCCCTTGCCTCTCTCTTAAGCCTAGTCCGGATTTTGCTATGAATGAATATGCCCAGGTCAATGTAGAGGTCTATGGAGGGCCTATTTTAAATACTTGGTTTGACAGACCCTTAGGAGTATCAGGCAGAGTGATTCTAAAAGGCAAGGATGCCTTTCATCCACAAAAAGTACTTTATAAAAGTTCAAAGCCCCTTTTGACTTTGCCCAATCTAGCGATTCATATGAACCGGGAAGTGAACAAAGGCGTAGAAATCAACAATCAAAAAGACCTGATGCTTATTGCAGGCCTGTTAAATGAAGAAGGAAAAGATACGACTTATTTTATGGAGGCCCTTGCCACAGAGCTGGGGGTAGAAAGAGACCAGATTCTAGACTTTGAATTGACTACTTTTCTATGGGAGGAAGCTTGCTATCTAGGAAAGGATCAGGAGCTTTACTCGGCGCCAAGACTAGATAACCAGACCTCTGTAGCAGCCCTCGTAGAAGCGATAGAAAAAGCACCCTGTCCATCAGGTCTTAACTTTATCGGACTTTATGATCATGAAGAGATTGGCAGCAGGTCCAAGCAAGGGGCAGGGAGTCATTTTACCTACGAGCTCATTGGCCGCATCCTAGAAAATATCGGTTATTCCAAGGAAGAAAGCCAAAGGGCCCTGTATGATATGATGCTCTTGTCCGTAGATGTAGCCCATGGTCTGCATCCAAATCATGGAGAAAAAATGGATATTATACACAAGCCAGTGCTAGGAAAGGGATTGTGTATCAAGCAAGCCTGCTCTCAGTCCTATGCTACAGATGCACAGGCTATTGGTATATTCATGGGCCTGTGCCAGGAAGAGAACATTCGATATCAGTGTTTTGTGAATCGCTCTGATGTAAGAGGTGGAGGTACCATTGGTGGAATTTTATCCTCCCTTTTGCCAGTAAAAACCGTGGACCTAGGCGTGCCTTTGCTAGCGATGCATTCGGCAAGAGAGCTTATGGGAAGCAAAGATCAAGAAGAGCTAGTAAGGGCAGTAGAGAGCTTTTTTGCCTACTAGAAGAAAGTGTATTGTAAAAATACACAAAAGAGTAATTTACGTAAAGTAATGTAAAGCTTTATTTCAAGGAATTCTTTCAATTATGAGATAAAAGCCATTTGTACAATTTGACGAATAAGGAAAGAAGTTTGCTAAAAATGTTGTACAAATAACCAAAAGATGTTATATTGAAAACGGTAACGGAAACGGTACCAGTATCGTTTTCAAAAAACACGAAGGAAAAATGCAAAAAGGCATTTTCTAAAAAGGAGGAGACACAATGAAAAAGAAAGTTTTCGCAGTTGCTGTGTCAGCAACTATGGTAGCAGGAGCTTTAGCAGGTTGTGGTAGCTCATCTAATAATGATGCATCTGCTACTTCTGACAACGCTGCAAAGGCATCAGGGGGAAGCGTTTACATGTTAAACTTTAAGCCTGAAACAGATGAGGCTTGGCAGGATCTAGCTAAGACTTATACAGAGCAGACAGGCGTAGAGGTAACTGTACTTACCGCTGCTGATAACCAGTACAACACCACACTTCAGAGTGAGATGGCAAAATCAACAGCACCTACTATCTTTAATGTAGGTAATACAAGTGCAGCAAAGACATGGAATGATTATACCTTGGATTTGAAAGATACTGCTTTATATGAACATCTTACAGATAAGTCATTATTATTAGAGCAGGATGGCAAGATTGCAGCAATTGCAAACTGCTATGAGTGCTATGGCTTGATTTATAACAAGACCATCTTGAATGACTATGCAACAATGGACAATGCAGTAATCAAATCAGTTGATGAAATCAATAGCTTTGATACTTTAAAGGCTGTTGCAGATGATATCAACAAGAGAGTTGACGAAATCAATGAGAAGTTTGGCTATAGCTTAAAGGGAGCATTTGCTTCTGCAGGTCTTGATGATGGATCTTCTTGGAGATTCTCAGGACATCTTGCTAACCTTCCACTTTACTATGAGTTCAAGGATGATGGCGCAGACCTTACTGGTGGAGAAGCTACTATCGATGGAACTTACTTAGATCAGTACAAGGCTGTTTGGGATCTTTATACATCTGACTCTGCAGCAGACCCTAAGACTTTGAATTCTGGTGCATTAAATGCTGAATCAGAATTCGGTATGGAAGAAGCAGTATTCTATCAGAATGGTGACTGGGAATATTCAGCATTAACCAATGGAGAAGCTGGATACAAGACCACAGCTGAAGATGTTGGCATGATGCCAATCTACTTTGGTGTTGACGATGAAAATCAGGGACTTTGTGTTGGAACAGAGAATTACTGGGCAATCAATGCAAAGGCTTCTGAGGCAGATATTCAGGCATCTGAAGACTTCTTAGAGTGGGTAATCACATCTGACGAAGGTCGTGAAGCAGTTTCTAATACAATGGGACTTTCTGCTCCATATGACACCTTTACAGGTGATTATGAATCACAGAACGGATTCGCTCGTACAGTAAATGAACTTGCAGAAGCTGGCAAGACATCTGTTGCTTGGTCATTCAATGCAACTCCTAATGTAGATGACTGGAGAGCTGATGTTGTAAGCGCATTAGTTGCTTATACAGATGGATCTGGAAGCTGGGATAAGGTAGAGAGTGCATTCGTAGACGGATGGGCTAACCAGTGGAAATTAGCTGAAGAAGCTTCCAAATAAGAAGAATTTTTAGGTAATCATTATAAGTAAAATATTTTGAGGCAGGCGGCTAGGCCACCTGCCTCAGTTATTAGAAGGGAACAATTCATTATGGAGAAAGCGATTAAAAAATATTTTCCGGTATTCGTATTACCAACATTGATCGCCTTTGCAATTGGATTCTTAGTTCCATTTATTTATGGTATTTTTCTTTCCTTTTGCAAGTTTACAACGGTAGTAGATTTTAAATGGACCGGACTTAGTAATTACACAAAGATTTTTTATGTAAATGGTGAACTAGACACGACCTTTCTTCATTCCATTTGGTATACAGCACTATTTGCAGTTGTGTCTGTATTAATTATTAATATTGGAGCCTTTATTTTGGCATCTCTTTTAACAAAGGGAATTCGAAGAACCAACTTGTTTCGAGGCGTATTCTTTATGCCGAACCTAATTGGTGGTATTGTACTTAGTTATATTTGGTTGATGATTTTTAATGGAATTTTGTTAAAGCACTCTTTGACGATTGTATCTACCCAGTGGACTGCATTCTGGGGATTGATCGTGGTAGTATGCTGGCAGCAGATTGGATATATGATGGTCATCTATGTTGCAGGTCTTCAGGGAATTCCTGAATCCATGATTGAAGCTGCAAGAATTGATGGAGCATCGAATTGGCAGATTATCCGCAAGATTAAGTTGCCTATGCTCATGCCTACCATTACGATTTGTACTTTCCTTTCTTTGACCAATGGATTTAAATTATTTGACCAGAACCTTGCTCTTACCGGAGGAAATCCTGGTAAGATGTCCCAGTTATTAGCATTAAATATCTATGACACCATGTATGGAACTACAGGATGGCAGGGCGTAGGTCAGGCAAAAGCTGTTATTTTCTTTATCCTAGTAGCAGTCATTGCCATTATTCAAAATAAACTTACGACTCGCAAGGAGGTGCAGCAATAATGAATAAAAAAAGAAGTAAAACTGCAGGCCTTGCAAATATTAAACACGAAAAATTACTCGTACTTATTATGAGCATACTATCCATCATTTGGATTATTCCAATTATTTTGGTAGTTATGAACTCATTCAAGAGAAAAGCGTATATATTTACACAACCATTTTCTTTGAGTGCCAATCCGATTTCAGAAGGCTGGGATCGATTTGTAATGGGAATCAAGGACTCTTTGGTTGGATTTGAGAACTATTTAAATGCGATTGACAAGACGGATTTCTTCCGTTGCTTCGGAATCTCCTTATTTATCACGGTAGCTTCTGTTGTAGCAATTATTGTCCTGACTTCTATGTGTGCATGGTATATCACCAGAGTTCATACGAAATTTACAAAAGCAATATATCTCTTATGTCTATTTTCTATGATCGTACCATTCCAGATGGTTATGTTTACCATGTCAAAGTTTGCCAATATGTTGCACCTTGGCAATCCCCTTGGAATCATTGTTATTTATCTGGGATTTGGAGCAGGTCTAGCCGTCTTTATGTTTACCGGATTCGTGAAAGGGATTCCACTTGAGATTGAAGAGGCAGCGATGATCGATGGATGTTCACCAATTCAGACTTATTTTAGAGTCGTATTTCCAATTATGAAGCCAACCACAATCACCGTAGCAATTCTTGAGGCGATGTGGGTATGGAACGATTATCTCTTACCTTCTTTGGTTCTCGATGTAAATAAGTATCGAACCATTCAGATTGCTGTTCAGTACTTAAAGCAAAGTCATGGACAGGTAGACTGGGGTGCTATGATGGCAGTACTTGTACTGGCAATTATCCCAATTGTAATCTTCTATATGATCTGCCAGAAATACATTATCAAGGGTGTTATGGCTGGAGCTGTGAAGGGATAAGACGGAATATAAGAGAGGAATCATATCATGGAAAAAAGATGTGGTGTATTGCTTCCAATCTCATCTATTCCAAATCCCTACGGAATAGGATGTTTTTCCAAGGAAGCTTATGAATTTGTAGATTTTTTAAAGGAGACTGGCCAAAGGTATTGGCAGATTCTTCCTTTGGGACAGACCGGGTATGGAGATTCTCCATACCAGTCTTGTTCTACCTTTGCAGGAAATGCATATTTTATAGATCCAGACCAGTTGATTGAGCAGGGATATCTTACCAAAGAGGAAGTAATGGCTTATCCATGGGGAGGCCAAGAAGGCTATGTGGATTATGATAAAATCTATGAAAGCCGCTTTGCCATGCTTAGGAAAGCTTATGACAATAGCCCATTTGCCAAAGAGGTAAAAGGATCATGGCAGGATGCTTCCTATGATAAGTGCCGAGAAGAGTTTGAAGCATTTATAGAAGACAATAAAGACTGGTTAGTGGACTTTGCTCTATATTGTGCAATTAAGGATGATCAGGAAGGCAAGCCTTTTATTGAGTGGCCAAAAGACCTTCGTTTAAGAAAGCAGGAAAGCCTAGTACAGGCGTTAGAAGAATTGTCCGATCAGGTTCGTTTTTATGAATTCATTCAATATGAATTTGACATCCAGTGGAAGAAGCTAAAAGCCTATGCCAATAGCAAGCATATTCTGATTATCGGAGATATTCCTATTTATGTTGCTTTCGATAGTGCGGATACTTGGGCAAATCCTACTTTGTTCCAACTAGACGAAGACGGCTATCCAACCAAAGTAGCAGGATGTCCACCAGATGGCTTCTCTCCAACTGGGCAGCTATGGGGCAATCCTTTATATGATTGGCCAGAGCACCAAAAGACGGACTATGCTTGGTGGATGAAGAGAATCCAGCACAATTTTGCCCTATATGATATCATTCGAATCGATCATTTTAGAGGATTTGAGTCTTATTATACTATTCCATACGGAGATGAAGATGCTTGCGGTGGAGCTTGGGAAAAGGGACCAGATGTAGAGCTCTTTGAGGTCATGAAGGAGAAGTTAGGAGATCTGCCAATCATTGCAGAGGATTTAGGTTTTATCACACCAGAAGTAAAGGCTTTGCTAGAGGCTACGGCTTATCCAGGAATGAAGATTCTAGAATTTGCCTTTGATAATAGAGAAGCAGGAGATTATCTACCGAAGAATTATCCTGAAAATTGTGTAGTCTATACGGGAACTCATGACAATGAGACCTTGATGGGCTGGTATGACAATTTATCAGAGGAGACCAAGGAATATATTGCAGAGGAACTTGATATACAAGAGCAAGAGGAGATTGCTCATGCATTTTTCAGATGTGCTTTTGCAAGTAAGGCAGATACCGTGATTATTCCTATGCAGGATTACCTAAGACTAGGCAATGAAGCAAGACTTAACACACCATCTTCTCTTGGAGGATTGAATTGGAGATGGCGTATGAATCCACAGATGATTACCAAAGAGGTAAAAGAAGAAATGCTTTCTTTGGCAACAACATTTCATCGAATCAACTCTGCTGACTAAATGAAGTCTAAGGGATAGTGTGTTTACAAGGATGAGAAAGTAAGGAAATAAAAATGGCAGAAATAACCATAAAAGACATTGCAAAGATGTGTGGATGCAGCGTCAGTACGGTTTCGAGAGCACTGAACAATCATCCTGATATCAATGCAAATACAAAAGATAGGATTCAAAAAGTCATTGATGAAACTGGTTTTGTGCCAAATAATAGTGCTCGTTACTTAAAGAGAAATGAGTCGAATAGTATCGCAGTCTTGGTGAAAGGAATTACCAATCCATTCTTTACAGGCTTAATTGATGTTTTTGAAGATTATTCCCAGAAGGCTGGATATGGAATGATTCTGCGTCATATTGATGAGGCGGAAAATGAAGTGGAAAGAGCCTTAAGGCTGGTCAAAGAGAGAAAGCCAAAGGGACTAATCTTTCTAGGAGGAGCCTTTGAACATGATGAAAAGATGCTAGAGATGCTAGAGACACCCTTTGTCTTTTGTACCGTAGGGATGGACCCAAACCGGCCTATTACCACCTATTCTAGCGTTGCAGTAGATGATTTTAAGGCGAGCTATGATGCTGTTACTTATTTGATTGAAAAGGGTCACAAGAAGATAGCCATGATCTGCGATGGAATCAATGTTCCATCCATAGGCCAGCTTCGCTATCGGGGATATGTGAAGGCTTTGGTTGAACATGGATTAGACCTTGACCCAGAACTAGTTTATGAGATTCATAATGGTAAGATGCATATTTCCATGGAAAATGGTTATAAAGCAGCCCTTGAATTAATGGGAAGGACCTGTAAGTTCTCGGCCATATTTTGTATTGCAGATACCTTGGCAATTGGTGCCTATAGGGCAGTCATGGAAAGTGGTAGGAGGATTCCGGAGGATATTTCTATTATGGGATATGATGGAATTACCATGGGAGAATATGTATTTCCTAAGCTTACCACGGTATCTCAGCCTATTGAAGAAATGGCAAAGACCACGATTAAGCTTTTATTTGACTTGATTGATGAAACAACAGATGTAAAAACAATTATTATGGACGCACAGATTGAGGAAAAAGAATCTGTCCGTTCGATGAACTAGGAGAGCATGAGATGGGCGATGTATTTATTGAACAGCTAATTGCTCGTGAGACAACCACAACGACAAAGTTATTAAAATTGCTATTTCCTTTGCTGATTATTATAGCAATTATTAGTGCTTTTGTTTTGTCTGTGGTTTTTCTCATTGTAGCAGCTGTATTGATTGTGTTGGCAGTGATTTATCTGCCACACCTTTCTTGCGAGTATGAATATGCTTTGACAGGAAAAGACTTTGATATCGATGTGATTTATGGGAAAAAAAGAAGAAAAGCTGTTATGCACTTTGATTTGTGGGATGTGAAAAGGGCCATAGCAGAAGACGGGGAAAAAAAGGATCGGTATGAAGGCTGTATTGTCCGTGATTTTTCAAGTCAAAGACAAGATGCAAGCACGGTGCTCATGCTGATTAATTACAATGGCGGTACCACTGCCATTCGAATTGAACCAGAAGAAGAACTTAGAAAAATGTTGCCGATTCGTTAAAGAAGCATGGTAGATTGGAGAGATATTATGGCGATTACGACAGATCTTTCATTAAGAAATCAGATGATTTATTGCATCTATGTAAGAAATTATGGAAAGATAGGAAACTTTGCAGAAGTAGAAAAGGATCTTCAGAGAATTAAAGACTTAGGAACGGATATTATTTGGTTTTTACCAATCCATCCAACTGGTTATGTAGGACGAAAAGGAAGCTTAGGCTGTCCTTATGCCATCAAGGATTATAGGGATGTGAATCCAGAATATGGAACCATGGAGGATTTCAAAAAATTGGTAGATGCCATCCATGACCATGGAATGAAATGTATGATTGACGTGGTCTATAACCATACTTCTCCTGACAGCGTCCTGGTAAAGGAGCATCCGGATTGGTTTATTCAAGATGAAAATGGTCGTCCAACCACCTTGGTGCCAGAATGGTCTGATATTGTGGAATTGGACTTTTCCAAGATGGAATTGTGGGACTATCTCATTGACACCCTCAAGATGTGGGCAGGCCTTGTGGATGGATTTCGCTGTGATGTAGCACCGAAGGTACCACTAGAATTGTGGCTTCGAGCGAGAGATGAAGTGGCGCAGGTTCGAAAGGACTGTATCTGGCTAGCTGAATCGGGAGAACCTGGATTTATTAACCTCCTTAGAAAACAAGGCATGTATGCTCTCTCGGATAGTGAATTGTATCAGGCATTTGACATTTGCTATGACTATGACTTGCAGGATGTGATTCGCGGCCTCCAGCATCATACTGGTACTTTAGAAGAGTATACCAAGAGATTGCAGCTGCAAGAAAGCATTTATCCAAATAATTATGTGAAAATGCGCTATTTGGAAAATCATGACAGAGCAAGAGCTGCCTTTTTGTATCCAGACCTGCGGGTGCGCCGAAATATGACAGCCTTTTCCTTCTTCCAAAAAGGAATTGTCCAGGTCTATAATGGCCAGGAACGAAGTGATGTTCACAGACCTAGCCTTTTTGATAAGGATGATATTGACTGGACAGGAGAAGATTTAAGTGGCCTGATCAGCCAGCTTATGAGACTGAAAAGAGAAGACATCTACAAAGATGGATTCTTTGAAGTAAAGTCCATTGATGAAGAGTATATCTATGCTAGTTATGAGCATGGCAAGGAAGGACGCCTAGGCGTATTTTCCATTAATGGCAAGGCCGGCTGCGTTCCAACAAGTCTTGAAGATGGAACCTACATCAACGACATTGACAGAAGCAAGGTAGAAGTCTATGAAGGCCTGCTGAGTTTTCAGGGAGAACCAGTTATTATTAAGTATGAAAAATAAAATGCAAATGTCTTGCATTTTGTTATAAAATGGTGTATAAAAAGAAATGCAATTGATTTGCATTTCTTTTTTGCTATTTAGAACTAGTTTAAATTTGCAAAAAAGGGGGAAATCTTATGGAACAAGCAGGTGAAAAAATGAAAGAGTACCATACAAAGAATAAAGATTTGATCAAAGAATATATGACTCTTCATGGAGAAGAGCGTTTTTGCGCCAATGAGATTTACCAATACTTATTAGATTGTGGCAAAAAGACCAACCTTACTACCGTTTATCGCAACTTAGACAAGATGACCCAAGCCGGAGAACTTGCCAAAGTCAAGCATCCATCGGATGATAGTACCTATTATCAGGTGGTTGATTCGAAGAGACATTGCCAAGACCACCTGCACCTTCGCTGTTTGAAATGTGGCAAGGTCGTTCATCTAGAAGACGATTATATGCAGGAGTTTTATGCTTATGTGGAAAAGCAGACAGGATTTACCTTAGAGTGCATGGCTTCTCAATTAAATGGCATGTGCAAAGGTTGCATGGAAAGGGGTATTTCATGAGTTATATTACAGCAAAAAATCTTTCCATAGGATATGATGATGGCATTATTTCAAAGGGTCTGGATTTTACGGTTAATCCTGGAGAATACCTTTGCGTGGTAGGAGAGAATGGAACAGGAAAGTCCACCCTCATGAAGACCTTGCTGCGCTTGATCAAGCCAAGAGGAGGCAGTCTGATCTATGATAGCCGCCTTCAAAGCGGAGAAATCGGCTATTTGCCACAGCAAAGTTCTATACAAAGAGATTTCCCGGCTAGTGTATGGGAAATCGTTTTATCCGGTAATATGTCGAACTTTTCTCATCATTTCTTTTATGGAAAAAAACAAAAAGAAAATGCCATAGAGAATATGAAAAGGCTAGAGATATTAGATCTAAAAAATAAAAGCTTTGCCCACTTATCCGGAGGGCAAAGGCAGAGAGTCTTACTTGCTAGAGCCTTGTGTGCATCTACAAAACTTCTAATTCTAGATGAACCAGTTACAGGGCTAGATCCTAAGGTGACACAGGAGCTCTACCATCTTCTGTCTAGGCTCAACCAAGAAGGTTTGACCATTATTATGGTTTCTCATGATGTCGATATGGCACTTTCTTATGCTAGTCATATCCTTCATGTGGGAAAAAGTCAGTTGTATTTTGGACCAGCCTGCGATTATAAAAAATCTCAGGCAGCTAAAATCTTTTTGAAATCAAAGGAGAAATAAAATGTCCCAATTGCTTTATTATTTACAATATCCCTTTGTGATTTATGCACTGATTGTTGGGGCCTTGATTGCTCTATGCAGTTCTCTTATGGGAGTTACCCTTGTACTCAAGAGATATTCTTTTATCGGAGATGGCCTTTCACACGTGGCTTTTGGAGCTTTAGCCGTGGCATCTGTGTTGAAGATTGCCAATACCACTTATCTGACCATGCCGGTGACACTGATCGCTGCAATCTTGCTGCTTCGAGCAGGGACCCATGCCAAGATTAAGGGAGACGCAGCCATTGCCATGATTTCGGTAGGCGCCCTAGCTATTGGTTATATGCTGATGAGTCGTGGCTCAGGCTCTGAAAATGTATCAGGAGATGTCTGCAGCACCTTATTTGGTTCTACTTCCATTTTGACCTTAACAAAAGAAGAGGTCATAAGCTGCGCCATCTTTTCGGGAATCTTCATCCTTCTCTATATTCTCTTTTATCATAGAATCTTTGGAGTGACCTTTGATGAAGACTTTACCAAGGCCTCAGGAATAAAGCCAGAACGCATCAATCTGCTGATTGCAATCTTGATTGCCATTATTATTGTGGTAGGCATGAGTCTGGTAGGATCCTTGCTGATTTCGGCCTTGATTATATTTCCGGCCCT
>CAVJBW010000022.1:10844-13106 GCA_963647625.1 Lachnospiraceae bacterium | reverse complement strand
GTGTACCAGGTAACAATTCAAGAATCAAAGTCTTTGCAAATTTGGATGGGTCTTCACTTGTTACTCCTGCTGCAGCCTGTCCTGCAATACCACAGCCTCTAGCAGAACCTGAACCTGCAAGTCCGACTGCCAAAGCCGCTCCAACGATTACTAACACATTACCGATAATTTGTCCGTCTAATGTCATTTCATTTTCCTCCTAAATGTTTCAGAATTTATTCTTTGCGTCTCTACGCCTTATTTGCTTTTTGCAAATTTTACATATTTTGTCTTTGCTGCATATGGTTCAAATTCTTTTGCACCACCACTGTAGAATTTTCCAAAGAATTCTACATATTCAAGACGATTACTATGTACATAAGCACTTAATAGGTTGATTGCCATATTTGCTACATGTCCTATGATAAATACAACCCAGAATAAGATGCCACCAATGATGGCTCCTTTGACTCCTCCTGCACCATACTGATAATTGTGCAAAAACAGCATCTGACAGATCATGTTGATAACCTGTCCAATGGCTCCTGTTGCTAGTCCCAAGGCTAATAGTCTTGAGTAAGATAGCCAGTCAGATAGCCAGCCGGTTATACCATAAATATCATAGACTCCCAGCAAAATTCTCATTCCCATGTTGCTCTTTCTTCTGCCTGCCATAAATAGGATAATCACTCCACCAATTAAGGTTAAGACAAGTCCTACATAGAGGCCGCTTGTACCAAGATTAATATCCTTAAAGAATGGTACGCTACCTGCCATAGAGGTATAAATGCTAGAACTCATAAGCATAATAATCAGTCCGATTAAGAATGCATACCATGCTACGACATCACTGATAAATCCTACGACATCCTTTTTCTTGAGTAGCATATATCCATTGAGGCCGAGACCTACAAGCATATGAATCAAGCCGAATACCAGACACCATAGCAAGAGCTGCATTGGGCTGTTTATTGGATTAAACCAGAATCCATCAAAGCTGGTCTGTCCATGGCCGAAGCACTCTGAGAAGACACCTATGGCATCTCCAAAGAATCCGCCAAATAACAGTCCCCATACCACGGTGGAGATTCCGCCCCAGAAGAACATCTTAAGGCTCTTTCTCATGGTTGGCTCCATATTCTTGAACTTCGCTAATGCAATTCCTAATACAATTGCCATTATCAGTCCATATCCTGCATCGGAAAGCATCATTCCAAAGAAGATAATATAGAAAATGGATGTGATTGTGGTTGGATCAATATCGCTTTTCTTCGGCAGACCATAAGAAGAAATAACTCCTTCTACGCAGTCTGAAATCTTATTGTTCTTTAACAATACTGGGGTATTGGTGGTTGGTTTTGGATCAACAACCTCTACTGCTGCCGGATAATCTGCTTCAATTTCCTGTGCGATTGCCTCTGCAGCTGTTACTGGAACAAAGCCACTGATACCAATGGTTTTTTCCGTCTGTGGCAACATTCCCAAGACCTCATATCGTTGGGCTCTCATTCGATAATAATCGGATACCATCTTGATATCTTCCCGATCTTTCGCCGCTTCCTTTATGCTATCGATTCGCTGCTCGATTTGAGCTTTCGTCTCTTCGATTTGCTTTTGCATCTCTTCTTGCACCTGGCTCGCAGGCTTTGAGGCCTGAAGAGGTGGGGCTGCAAATCCCATCTTCCTTAAGGCTTCTTCTACTGCCTTTGCATCTTGTTTCAAACATACAAGGCCGAGGTAGGTTGCATCTTGTTCTTCATAAACAATCTCGATTTCAAGTCCTGTAACTTCCTTACATTCTTGTGAAATCCTGCTTTCTACTTCTCCTGCTGTGATTTTCTCAGGAATCAGACCTAAGAAAAGCTTGGTCTTGTTTGTGCCCGGTGTGTTAAGCGGTATATCGAGTTCTTTCCATGGAACCAGTGCTTCGATCTGCGTTTCCATCTTTTGAATCTCGGCATGTGCTTGTATAATTTCTTTTTCCCATGAAACGATCTGCCCTGCACGCTTTGCGATGTCCTGCTGGTTATTTTCGATACGTTCAAACTCAGAACGTTCTACTTGAGGCAGCCCTTTCAAAGTTGCCAGAAGGGAAGTCTTCTCTTCGGCATACTTTTGCAGTACCTCTAATGCTTGGTCCGCCGTGGCAGCATGCTTTTCATACATTGCTTTTTCACTAGAAGTATCCTGCTGTTTCAAGCTCTTTAAAGACTTTTTCTTCTTTAGCTTTTCCACATTTAGTCTTACTTCTAAGGCTCCAAGCTCTTGCAGGCGTCTCAGAAT
>CAVJBW010000022.1:825-10834 GCA_963647625.1 Lachnospiraceae bacterium | reverse complement strand
GAATCGCATTTTTGTCCTTTGATAGGGCAACGATGTTCAATCGCTTCATCTGAACTACCGCCATGTACCATTTCCTCCTTTTTTTAATTTTCCGTAACTACTTTACGCAGTCACCCTTTTCCCTAAACAAGTTGTGCAACAATCGCATCGGCGACTTCGTCCATCTTTGCCATTGTTCCTTCTTTTTCTTGCTCAAGTTGGCCTTTGAGTTCTTGTGCAAATTTTGCTTTTTCACTCTCAGCCTGTGCGTTTGCATCTGCCACTAGCTGTTGTGCCTGTGCATTTGCATCTGCTACTGCCTTTGCCTGTGTCTGCTTTGCTTTGGCCTTTGCTTCTTCGATTAGAGCATCAGCCTTGCTTGAAGCATCGGAAACGATTTTCTTCGCTTCTTTTTCAATTTCAGTAACAGCTTTCAAGGTTTTGCTTAACAATTTGTTTGCCCCCTTTCCAATTATGCATACCGCAACAAAATGAGCGATATTGTTTTATTTTTAAACTCTCTTTTCTTAGATTGCACAAAAATAAATACATTTCTCATTATAGCCAATGCTCTTCTCTTTTGCAACCACAAACTATAGTACTTTTTATAAATTTCATACTTTATTTTGTTATTGTTCAAGATTTCACACAATTAGCTACACCTTACAATTTGATTTTATTACTTTACTCCTAGTCGCACAAGGCTTTTTTCACTCTCTGTAATAAAAAAACCCCCTTGCTACCATAGTGGTAACAAGGGGGCTCTTCCCTAATATTGCTTTCTATCTGAATTGTCAACTCAAAATCCCAAGATTATTTCTGTGAACGACCAATCTCAAGACCTTTTTCAAAGGCTTCCTTGTTAAGTGGAAGTAACTTTGCTTTCTTAGCAAGCTTATGCTCAATAGTAGACCATACAACTTCTGGTGGAACTACTTCTGTATATCCAACATATACTCCAAGCATAATAACATTAAGAACCTTTGCATTTCCCATTTCCAAAGCCATCTCTGTTACAGGAGCTTTTACAACTTTGCAATCAGTTCTATCGATATCTTCTTCCGGTACGATAGAGGAATTGATGAATAAGGTTCCACCCTGCTTTAAGGTTGGTAAGAACTTTGCAAGAGATGGTCCGTTCATAACGATCAAATCATCCATAACATCTCCAAGAGGAGCGCCTACCATTCCATCAGAGATTACAACGAAACAGTTCGCTGTACCACCACGCTGCTCAGCGCCGTATGATGGGAAGAAAGTTACGTTCTTGTCAGTTGCATCACAAGTTGCAGAAGCAAGGAATTTTCCTAGGGTCATAACACCCTGTCCACCGAATCCGGCTACGCATAAATTTGTTTCCATTCTATTGTCCTCCTTACTTATTATCTCTAACTACGCCTAATGGGAACTCTGCAAACATCTTTTCCTCTAAGTAATCAAGAGAATCAAGTGGCTCTAATCCCCAGTTAGTAGGACAACTTGTTACGATTTCTACCATTGAGAAGCCTTTTCCTTCCATCTGGTTCTGGAAAGCCTTCTTAATAGCATTCTTAGTCTTCATAGTATTTGCTGGGTTGTTACAGCTTGTTCTTTCAAGATAGTAAGGAGCTGTAAGCTGGTTGAGGATTTCACACATATGCATTGGATATCCATGCTCTTCTGGGTTACGTCCCTTAGGTGCTGTAGAAGCTTTCATACCAACAAGTGTGGTAGGAGCCATCTGTCCACCTGTCATACCATAAATACCATTGTTGATGAAGATTACTGTGATATTCTCTCCACGGTTTGCAGCTGAAACAGATTCTGCAAGTCCGATTGAAGCGAAGTCACCATCACCCTGATAGGTAAATACCAAAGAATCAGGATTTGATCTCTTCATACCTGTTGCTACTGCACAAGCACGACCGTGTGGTGCAGTAATATTGTCATATGCCATATAATCCATATGAAGACCGCAGCATCCGATACCAAGTACACAAGCTGCCTTGTCAACTAAGTTTAATTCATCAAGCACTTCACCGATTAATTTAATTACAGTACTGTGCATACATCCAGGACAGAAACCAGAAACTTTGTCTTCCTGAATTGTTTTTGTTCTTGTATAAACTAATTCCATGTTTCAGTTCCTCCTATTTCTCTACAATTTTTCTAACAGCTTCAATCACTGCTTCACGGCTCATGATATTACCACCAGAGCATAAGCATGTCTCGATTGGAGCACGATCCTTAACACCTGCTTCAACGTCTTTTACAAACTGAGCTGGAATTGACATTTCAACGTCCAAGATTGCCTTTACGTTGTCATAGTTAAGTTCATCAAATGCGTTGTATGGGAATGGATTAACTGTAATTGCACGAACAACACCAACCTTGATGCCTTCTTCACGAAGAATGTCAGCAACAGATTTACCGATACGTGCAGAGATACCATAAGAAGCAATGATTACTTCAGCATCTTCTGTCTTGTAAGCTTCATATTCTGGTACCCAAGATTCATAAAGAGCCTGAGCGTCCTTATTTACCTGTTCCATTACGTTGGTATCCCAGTTACCTGGCTGGATCCATGCTCTGTTTGCATAGTCAAGCTTATGTCCGATACAAGCCCAATCTTTCTTGCTTTCCTTAATCTTTGCAACTTCTTCATCAGAACGCATTTCTGGAAGCTCAACTGGCTCCATCATAGTTCCGATTACACCGTCTGCAAGGATTAATACTGGGTTCATATCCTGATCAGCAATATCAAATGCATTGTAGGTCATATCAACTGCTTCCTGTACAGTAGATGGTGCATAAACTCTCATCTGGAATCCACCATTACCAGAAGCCTTAGTAGCCTGGAAGTAATCCTGCTGTGCTGGCTGAATAGCTCCTACACCAGGGCCCCCTCTTGAAATATTTGCATATACTAATGGAATACGTGCTGCTGCACAATATGAGATTCCTTCACTCTTTAAAGCGATTCCTGGAGAAGAAGAAGAGGTCATTGCTCTTGTTCCTGCAGATGCTGCACCATATGCAATATTGATAGATGCTACTTCTGATTCTCCCTGTACAAAGTTACCACCAACTTCTGGAAGTCTTCTTGCGAAATATTCTGGAATTTCGTTCTGTGGTGTGATTGGATATCCGGCAAAAAATCTACAGCCGGATCTAACTGCTGCTTCAGCGATTGCTTCGCAACCTTTCATTAATACTCTAGCCATTGTTTATTCACCTTCCTTACTTATACACATCAATAGCACCATCTGGACAAATACGTCCACAGATAGCACATCCGATACAATCATCTGGATTCTTAGGATATACATATTCATATCCTTTTGAGTTTACCTTGTCGCCTACTGCAATTACGCCCTTAGGACAAAATTTGATACAGTAGCCGCAACTCTTACAACGTTCTGCTACTACTTCGATCTTAGCCATACGCTTAAAATCCTCCTCTCAAAAAAAATATACCTGTTTGAATAATTTTGAAAATATATCTTAACGCTCGCGCGCACAGATCAATAACACTTAACCTCTGCCTGGCTTTGGCATACCACTCTCACCTGGCAGATCATCCTTTAACCATTCATAGGTCAAATATAGATGAACCGGAAGCAAAGGCACATCACTTTGGTCTTTTACTTCTTCATATAATTCTTCTCGTACACAGGCAAAATCAACGGCCATGTACTCACTAATCATATCTGACATACGCTTCGAGCCATCAAGGAACTCTTGCGCTGTTGTTGTCATTCCATTATTGGGATTGTTTACCATGTGAAGCTTGCCTAATTGAATATGTGAAACTCCCAAAATCTTTCCTAGGGTTCCATCAATATGTTCAATATCGTAAGACCATGGACGATAGGCATTTAATACATAATAGACGATGCTGTTGTCCTTATTAATCTTTGGAGCATATCCCCCTAAAGAGCGAGCTCCAATATAATCTCCTCCAACATCTATAACGACGTAGCAGTTATCATCCTTGAGCAAATGATTGACGCCACCAATCATAGTCGGTGCATCATAAAACTGCTGTTCATAGTGAAAATGGATCCCTTGCTCTTCCATCTTGTGACAGACGTCACGAGAACGAAATAGTGGCTTGGTCATATCCATATCAAAGAAGTGAACTTCCTTTTCCCCGGCAACCTCTTTCAGATAAGTTGCGAAGTTAAGACAGACTTCACTCTTCCCACTTCCAGCTTCTCCTACGAAGATAAAATTGGTCTTATCTCCTATCAAATTGAGCATATTATTTGAAATCTCTTGATTCACTATGATTCACCTCATTTCATGTCCCATTTGGTATGATTTTACTACGGTTAGTCATTCCTTGTGAAGTGAATTTTTGTTCACTCTTATTCCAAAAATGACTATAAATTCCTTGCCATTGTTGAAAATACCATATTTATAGGTTAAAATACTTCTAGACACTATCAATAGAGGAAACACAGATGGAAATTAAGCAGTTAGAGTATTTTGTGCAGATCGTAGATTGTGGCACTTTTTCTGCCGCAGCTCAAAAAAATTATATTACCCAGTCTGCCTTAAGTAAAATCATCAAAAAACTGGAAAATGAACTTGGAACCGACCTTCTGTACAGTCAGGGAAAGAATACGGTTCCTACAGACACCGGCAAGATTCTTTACTTGCAGGCCAAGAAGATTCTTCATGAATGTTCCGTCGCTGTCAATCAGATCGAAGCTGCCAAGGGCAATCCTACCGGGTCTCTTCGCATCTCCGTATCTGGACCTTGGAATCGTCTTACCAATGTCTATCATATGATTACGGATTTTGTGCAACGTTATCCAGACATTGTATTGAATGTAGAGCGACTAGCATCCAATGTCTATCGAGAGAATCTAACCAGCGGTTCTACTGACATCGCCATCATCTGTGGCACTCCTCAAAAGGAAACCCAGTTCGAGCAGCTCGAACTGATGCAGACCTATTATTATTTCTTGATGCCGGATGACCATCCACTAGCCACCAAGGAGGTTATTACCTGGGAAGATATCTTAGATGTTCCTTTGGTCCTCTTCCCTGAAAATTATCAATTACACCAGATGGTTCTTGACAATTTTCACAAGCTTGGTTGCCAGCCAGATATTCGCATGACTTCCGATCAGCCAGATCTCTTACTCCATGTGGCAGCCTATAATCATTGGTGCACCATTTGGGGAGATCCACCTACCATTGATGACGAAGAAGCGCATGGCATGAAGGGAGTTCCTATGGATGTAAAGCATGCTTTCTCTCTCCTTCGGAGAAATGAAGCTTATGGTTCTCAGGCCGAACGTACCTTTATTGAATTTGTCAAATCCCACTGGGATGAATATAAAGAAGAACCACCAGTAGGACACTTAATCTCTACTGGTAGCATGTTTTAATCCTTTTGATTCAAAATACAATTATTAAGCAACAAAAAGGGCGTGTGAAAAACGAAAGTTTATTCACATGCCCTTTTCTTTAGTTATAGCGAAATACTGCAATGCCATATCCTGGTAGAGGATATTCTATAGAGTAATCTTTTCCGTCGCATTCGCTTTCTTTGGCCTTGTATAGGTTGCCTTTATTTTCTTTTAAGCGCGCATTTTCTTCCATATCCTGAGTATAAATCAGGCGATAGTTGCCTTTCTTTGGCACTCCAACCTTATAGTCAAGTCGATCTACCGGGGTAAAGTTCACTACAAAAAGCAGATTCTTCTTGCCATCTGGCCCTTTTCTTACAAAACTATATATGCTTCTTTGGGTATCATCCGCATTCATCCATTCAAAATCATCCCAACTTCTTTCGTTGGTATATAGACATGGATGCTTTTTGTAGATCTCTAAGAGACCTTTTACAAACTGCTGCAAGTCATAGTGCTCTGGATCTGCTAAGAGTCCCCAATCAAGCTCTCTATCCTCGGACCACTCTCTTTCCTGTCCAAACTCCTGTCCCATAAACAAAAGCTTCTTTCCAGGATGTCCCATCATAAAGGCATATCCCACCTTTAGATTGCGGAATTTATCTCCCTTGAGACCCGGCATCTTGTTCAGCATAGAACATTTCAAATGCACCACCTCATCATGAGACAAGACTAAGATAAAGTTCTCCGAACCATTGTAGCTCATTCCAAATGTCATCTTGTAATGATCGCTTTGTCTATAGATAGGATCTAACTTCATATAATCCAAGAAGTCATGCATCCAACCCATGTTCCACTTATAAGAGAATTCTAGTCCACCATCTTGCGCAGGTCCAGTAACCATAGGCCAAGCCGTAGATTCTTCCGCAATCATCATGGTTCCAGGATTTCTAGAAAGCACTAGTGAATTTAAGTGGCGGAAAAATTCAATCGCCTCAAGATTACGATTCTCTCCGTATTTGTTAGCTACCCACTGTCCATCACTTTTGCCATAATCTAAGTAAAGCATAGAAGCCACTGCATCTACTCGAAGTCCATCAATATGGAAGTCCTCGATCCAATTCAAAGCACTACCCATGAGGAAGTTACAGACTTCATTTTTGCTATAGTCAAAAATCTTCGTTCCCCAATCTGGATGCTCACCCATTCTTGGGTCTGCATATTCATAGAGAGCCTGTCCATCAAATTCACGAAGACCTGCTTCATCTTTTGGAAAATGTGCTGGTACCCAATCTAGGATGACGCCAATATTTTTCTTGTGAAGCTCATTGATAAAATATTTAAAATCCTCTGGACTTCCATAGCGTGAAGTAGGGGCATAATATCCAGTTACCTGGTATCCCCAAGATCCATCAAAAGGATATTCGGAAATTCCCATTAATTCCACATGAGTATAGCCCATATCCTTTACGTACTCACACAGACTATCTGCTAGTTCTCTGTAAGTATACATGCCTTCGATTCCTTCCTGGGCAACGGGATGTTTCTTCCAAGAGCCCAGATGCACTTCATAGATAGCCATAGGAATATCCTTGGAATCTTCCAGCTTCTTTCTCTTGTTCATCCATCTCGTATCTGTCCAATGAAAGTCCTCACTATCAAATACTCTAGAAGCGGTTCCCGGGCGAAGCTCTGCATAGGAAGCATAAGGATCTGCCTTGTAGAGCCTCTCTCCAGATGCTGTCTCAATAATATATTTGTATAAAACGCCATTTTCAATACCTGGAAGGAACAAATCATAGATGCCCAAAGGCTCTAGCCTTTCCATCTCATATTCATCTACGGCCTGCCAATCGGCAAAGTCACCAGTAAGCCATACCCTCTTTGCATGAGGCGCCCATACAGCAAAACGAACTCCTTCTTGTCCCTCTTCTTCGTCCCTATGTGCTCCTAATTTTTTATAAATTTCATAATGACACCCATTTCCAAATAGGTACATATCGTATTCTGAAAAACGATTCATATAAGATCCTCATTTCATTTTTATACTTCGAAGTCCTTCTCCATCAGGGTCTTAAGACCATCTTGAGATTTGTTTTTTGAAAATACATTTCCAAAAGCCTTTCGAAAACCACTTTTTTGCGAATTCTCAATGGCTTCATCCAAAATGTCCTTTACTTCTGTCAGTGTGGTAGCCTGATCGATTCTTTGCACATTACTAATGCGATTATACAAGGCTAAAATGGCCATCTCATCAAGGATGTATCCTTCATCTTTGGCATAACGCTTAGCAAAGGTTACTAGTTCATCGCTAGTAAAGATTGGAATCGATATCTTTTCTGTAAATTTCTTGGCAAAGGATGGGCTCAGCTTCATCGCTTCTTCGATGCCGACTCTTGTATCTTCTAAGATCAGCAATAAGCCTCCCGTATCCTGCTCCATAAGGTCTGATAAGATTCTAACCGTTTCGCTTGACAGCTCTCCTGCTTTTTCAATAATCAAACAGCCGCCTCTTACCTTTTCTAGCACCATGGCAACATCCTTTTGATTCAGCGAGTCTGCATAGATTCTACCAGGTCTTCCTTCCATCTGACCGGTCATTTCCTGCAAGGCCTTGAGGAGATTGGATGCTAGCTGGGTCTTGCCACTTCCTGGATAGCCCTGAATAATGATATTTCCACTACGAGAAGTTCCATCCGCCTGTTTTAGTCGCTTGGTTGCTCCAACGAGTGCCTGACAGATCTGCTTTTCCATGCTGCTGACTGGAACAAAGTAGGAGAAAAGCTCTTTTTGCTCCTTGGTAAGCTCTGTTAGATCAAATTCTTCTTCATCTTCTTCCGGATCTGCAATCTGAGGCAAGATGTCCTCTTCCTCGTCTGCTTCTTCGTTGGCCTTATCTACCTCTTCTAATACTAGTTGGTCTAGGGAAGGTAGCTTTTGGGTAGCATCTGGAAGCTTATTTTCTGGTCGCTTTAAGATCTCTTCAATGCCTTGACCCGTCTTGGTTAACTGGTCAATCTCTTGATTCAAGATACCACTTAGCTCTTCTCTTAAAACATCCTCGATCTCATCTGCTTCTTTATCTGCCTGGTCTAATTCCTCTTCCATATCTCTTTCTTCTTCGATTTCAATCTCGTCAGATAAGGTATCCGCAGGCAAGGTATCGATCTCATAATTAGGCTGCTGGGTATATCCGCTTCCCATTTCAAAGTCTTCTAAGTCAAACTCAATTTCGTCATCTCTCTCTTGGCTTGGCTCCTCTTCTAGACTTGTAGGAAGAGGCTCTTGTGGCACCTTAGGCTCTTCTGAAACAGCAAAATAATTGGCCGAATCTTCCTTCGTAGAATCTGTATCCTGCTCAGGCTCTTGAACCTCGTCTTGTTGAGGCTTCGCTTCCCTCTCAAGCTGTGGCATCACATCCTGTAATCGTTCCATGAGATTTCCCGTCTCTTGCAGGGCTCTTTGCCTTGCAGACTCTAGCTTACGCATTTTGGCATTTTCCATGGCAACTTCCGCAGCCCTCTTGGTCCTCTCCCATTCTGCCAAAATATCATCGATACTGATCTGTCCAGTAATCTGTCTTTCTAAAGGTGCTCCATATTCTGGCATTCGCATACTAATCTGGCCATCATAGTCCTCTGCTAAGAGTTCCTGAAAATCATTTTTCAGTTCCCCATCGATTTGAGCGGCATCCTCTAATTCCGTAAGGCGCTGCACCTTTTCTTCTTGTGGATCAAGTTGCAAATAGGGAATCTCAGCGGCCATTTTCTTGACATTGTTCAGAGTGTCTGCAACTTCATCCTGCTTCGTTGCTTCCATAATTTCCTGCATGGACTTGGCAAGTTCTGCCTGCAGGTTCACGGTATTAAATTTGCTTGGATTGGTCTTCACTGTAGGAATCTGAACTGGATTGTTGACAATCTCTCCAGATTCTAGTTCATCGCTTGGTTTTACCTCTACCACACCACTTCGATTCTGCTTGAGCCGGCGATACTTGTCTTCTTGATGTCTCGTCAAAGGCTGATATAGCATCTTCAGTTCTAGAGCCTTTTCCACATAGATTCCATCTCCAAACCAAAGTTCTAATTCATCACATTCTTCTACACACTTTTCTGCCATAGAAGCCTTGTGATAAAGATAAGCCAACTCATAAGACCATTCCTCAGAATAATCCATTTCCTTATACTCTTCCAAAATAGTAATCAGCTCTTGAACTGGCGCTCCTAGTGCTTTTGCTAGCTTATAGCGCAGTATAAACTTCATTGGATCTTGGGGAGCAATTTCCAAAAATTCATTATAATAATCTCTTGCTGCCTCAACATCATTCGCTTGAATCGCCACGCAGGTCAGTTCATATACTACATTTCTTCCAATAGAAGAATGGTCATAGGCCATAAGCAAAAGATCAATACTATCCTCATAGCGACCGAGCTGAGCATACATCTTGCCGATATGGGTGAGGGTATTTGCGTTCTTTACCTTCTTCCAATTAATGCCATCTGCAATCTTTGCAGCCGACTCATAGTCCTTATCTTCAATTAGGCGTTTGATTTCTTGCATCTTTACTCTATATTCATATTTATCCAAAACTTACACCTCAAAAGTAATCTAGTATTATTCTTATTCATCAAGGCATCTATCCTCAAAATATGCCTAATTATTCAGTAAAATTTTAACATAGCCAATAG
>CAVJBW010000022.1:0-786 GCA_963647625.1 Lachnospiraceae bacterium | reverse complement strand
CTGTTTTCAAGGGCTTTTGAGCTTTTTATAAAACCTTAATGTTTCTTTATTATTTTGGAGAACATGGTTTGTCTTTTTTGATGCCTGCCTTCTTCATTTTCTTCAGAATGATAACTTGGCTTGTTGGTCTCTGGATCAATATCCTGTAGGTTGTGGTAAGCTTCCTCTTCTACAGGTATCTTCCTTTTTGTTAGGATCATTCGCATAAAATCCTTTACCACATAGTAGATGACTCCAAAGATTGGTACTCCAAGGAGCATGCCCCAGACACCAAACAATCCGCCAAATACCAGTATGGCAAAGAGTACCCAGAAGTTGTTCAGTCCCGTGGTATCTCCTAGAATAAATGGCTTTAAGACATAACCGTCAAAGGTCTGCAAGCACAGTACCAAAAGGAGGAAGAACAAGGCCTGAATCGGATTAATCAAAAAGATTAATAGGGTGGTAGGAATTGCCCCAATGAATGGACCAAAAAATGGGATTACATTGGTAACGCCTACTATCAAAGAAATCAGTGCCGGATAAGGCAACTGGATAATCAGCATGGCCACATAACAGATCACTCCAATAATAAAGGAGTCTATGATATCTCCAATAATAAATCCTCCGAAGATACGATCGCTTTTGCGGATGGTTGTTACTAGCCAGTTGGCACGAATCGGCTTGAAAATACTATAGATCAGCTTCTTTGCCTGAGCTTTCAGCTTATCCTTAGTGGTTAAGATATAAATAGAAATAATGATTCCTATTACAAAATTAACAATCGCTTTTCCTACGGTATAGGCT
>CAVJBW010000021.1:4711-13496 GCA_963647625.1 Lachnospiraceae bacterium | reverse complement strand
GTCCCAAATTGGCAAAATCTGCGGACAACAATGATGGTGATAAATAGTTCATTGCGTTCTCCCTTTCATACATATATAACGATTAATATTTTTTGCGATTTTTCAGTTCCTCATACATAAATTTGTATTCCTGATAACGCTCTAAGGATATTTTTCCTTCTTCTAATGCTTCTTTGATCTTACAATCCGGCTCTGAAATATGGCTGCATCCAGTGAATCTACATCCACCGATTCCTTCTGCAAATTCTGGAAAATAAAATTGCAAATCTTCTTTTTCCATATCCGGCAAGGCCAGGTTGCTAAATCCCGGAGTATCAAAAATATAAGTATCCTCCTCAACATAAATCAACTGACTATGCCGAGTTGTATGTTTTCCTCGTTTGATCTTTTCACTAATAGACCCCGTCTCCATTTGAGCCTGCGGCGCAAGTAAGTTAATCAAGGAAGATTTACCAACTCCAGAAGGTCCTGCTAGAGTTGTTGTCTTGCCCTTTAAAAGTTCTCTCACTTCACCTATGCCGGTAGAATCCTTGGTACTTATAAATATCACTTGGTATTTGCTTCCTTTGAAATAATCAAAATAAGACTTGCACTCATCTCTTTCAATGAGATCCGCCTTGTTAAAGCAAACAATGCTTGGAACTTTTGCTTCTTCCATTCTCACTAAAAAGGTATTGAGCAAATGATAATTGACATTTGGATTCTTCGCTGCAAAAATCACCATAGCCTGATCAATATTGGCAACGGCCGGCCGAATCAGTTCATTTTTACGGGGAAGAATTGCATCTACATTCCCCGTCTTTTCTGCTTCATCAATGATACTAATTTCGACTAAGTCTCCTACCAAAGGTTTCAATTTTTCTTTTCGAAATATTCCCTTTGCCTTACATTCATAAACACCGGCTCCTACTATATGAACATAGTAGAAGCCGGCAATTCCTTTTACAATCTTACCTTGCATATTATTCCTTCGTAAATGTTACGCTTTGAGTCTGTGTACTTGTTGTTCCATCTTCTAAGATCCATTCAATAACGACTTTTCCCTTTGAAGATGACGTGATTCCATTTACGGAAATCGAATATCCACTAGTACCAAACTTAGATGCTGCAATTCCGCTCCAAGAATCTATGGTATTACCACTGTTATCTAAAAGGGTAATATTCGCACTTTCAACACTACCTCCCTTAGTCGGCAATGTGATTCTTGTAGCAAAGGAGTAAGAAATCTCCTCAGCGCCTAAGCTTATTGTAACAGAAACGCTTGTACCAGATTCTACATACTTATCTGCAGCTACTGTTTGAGAAATGACTTTCCCCTCCTCTACGGAGTCAGAATAATTGGAATTAACATCTCCAAGCTTGAGTCCTGCTTTTGATAAAGTCTCCTTGGCTTTTTTCTGTGACATCCCTGTTACATCTGGAACTTTGACAGTCTCAACTCCTTGAGAAACCACAACCGTAATCGTATCTCCCTCTTTCACTGAGCTTCCTGCTACCGGATTCGTAGAAATAACCTTTCCAGATTTTACATTATTTGAATATTCATATTCTCTTGTATACTTAAGGCCCTTATCTGTTAGAGCATTTATAGCAGAGGATTCTTCATCTCCTACAACATCAGGAACTGCGATTTCCCCTTTTCCTGAGCTCAAGGTTACTGTAACGGTAGAACCTTTCGAGATTTGTTCTCCTTCTTCCACATCTTGAGATACAATCTTGCCCTCTTCAATGGTATCAGAAGAGACGCTTCCTCCATTTTCGATTTCAAGCCCAAGATCTGACAATTCCTTTTGAGCTTCTTCATAAGTCATATTGGACAAGTCGATCATTTCCACTTTATCGTTTTCTTCCTGAATGGTTGTGGAATCTGAATTGTCCTTTTTACTTGAGCCAAAGTGGAAGGCTCCAGATAAATTACCAATAATCAAGATCACAATGATGACAATAATAACAGCAGCTACGATACCAAAAATCGTCATTGCCTTGTCCATCTTCGGATTAATAACATCATCGTCATCATCCTCTTCTTCCTCTGCTTCTGCTACTGATTTCGCCTCTTCTGCTAAATCCTTATTTGCAGTTTCTTTTTTAATTTGAGAAAGTTCATCTTGTGTAATGACTCTGGTCTTATCTCCTTCTAGTGGAACCATGGTAACAAAATCTTCATTTGGAGAAATCAATACCTTTTTCAGATCTACTAGAAGATCTTTCATCGAATCATATCTTCGATCCGCACTTTTTTGTGTACATTTCAAAATGATTTTTTCCATGCTAATAGGCAAGTCAGGAGCATAGGCACTCGGTGATACCATATCCTCTTGAAGGTGCTGTATCGCTATGGCAACTGTAGTATCTCCGTCAAAAGGAACACGTCCTGTTACCATTTCATACATGACAATTCCTAGAGAATAAATGTCACTTTTACCATCTACAAATCCGTTGCGAGCTTGTTCTGGCGAGGAGTAATGCACCGAGCCCATCACATCTGAATTGATGGTATTTGCTGAGGCAGCTCTTGCAATACCAAAGTCCGTCACCTTCACTTTCCCTTCCGTGGAAATGATGATATTTTGTGGCTTAATATCTCTATGTATAATATTCTTGTTATGGGCTGCTTCAATCCCTCTGCCTACCTGAATTGCAATGCTTACTGCTTCTTTGTAGGTCAGCTGCCCCTTCTTTTCAATATAAGTCTTGAGGGTAATTCCTTCAACATATTCCATGACAATATAATGAAGCCCGTTTTCACTGCCAACATCATAAATATTTACAATATTTTGATGTTCTAATCCGGCAGCAGACTGTGCTTCGCTACGAAACTTTGTAACGAAATTCACATCATCAGCAAATTCACTTTTGAGAACCTTAACTGCTACATTTCTTCCTAGTGTATGATCTTTTGCTTTATACACATCCGACATACCGCCGGTTCCAATCTTTCCAATTATTTCATATCTATCATCTAAAAATGTTCCTACATTCAACATATTTATACCTCTTTACGCAAATGGGTCTACCAAAATCACTGAAATATTATCTGAGCCACCATACTCATTTGCCATTTGTATTAATTTTTCTGCACGCAACTCTAGAGAAGACGTCAAGTCATAGACCACAGCTTGGATTTCTTCTTCTCGAATCATATTGCTTAGTCCATCAGAACAAAGCAGGAGAATATTTCCTTCTTGCAATTCTAATTCGAAGAAGTCTACTTTTAAGTCTTCTTGTACCCCAACAGCTCGGGTGATAATATTTTTGTTTGGATGTTCCTTCATTTCAGAACTAGAAAGTTCCCCTTTATTCACCATTTCCTGTACTAGTGAATGATCCTGGGTAATCTGCTTGATACTATCTAATCGTATCAAGTACATTCTGCTATCTCCTACATTGAAGATTGTTGCTTTCTTTTCATTACAAACCAAACCAACCATGGTGGTGCCCATCCCTTGCATCTTCACCTCGGATCTTGCCACATCCAAAATGGTTTGATTCGCCTCAAGAATACCTTGCAAAATCTGGTCCTTGATAGAAGCATTTCTTTCCTTCATCATCTGTTCTACAAAAACTTCTACCGCCTTTTGCGAAGCATATTCTCCTGCATTATGGCCACCCATTCCATCGGCAACCACACAAAGATTCGGAAGGTTCCCTACAGGATGTTCGGACACAAAGATAAAGTCTTGGTTCATCTGACGACTTTTTCCTATGTCTGTCCTAGCTGCTATTTTCATAAGTCAGTTCCTTCCCTTTCTTAAGATTTGGTCTTAGTTAGTTTCTAAATAGCCCTTGCGAAGCTGACCGCAAGCTCCATCTATATCTCGACCAAGTTCCCTTCTAATAGTAACATTTATCATATATTTTTCAAGGTAGTTTTTGAATTCTTGCACGTGGCTCATGTCTGGCTGCACATAACTTCTCTCACGAACTGGATTGATTGGAATCAGATTTACATGACAATTCAATCCTTTTAAGAGCTTTGATAAAGAAAGCGCATCTTCTTTGGAATCATTTTGCCCATGAATCAAACTATATTCAAATGAAATTCGTCTCTTGGTAAGATCAAAATAATATTGGCAAGCCTCTATCACTTCTTCTATGTGATAAGTGTTAGCAACGGGCATCAGCTTCTCTCTTTTCTCTTGATTTGAAGCATGCAAAGACAAGGCTAGGGTAATCTGAAGCTTTTCCTGGGCTAAAGCTTTGATTTGAGGGACCAAACCACAAGTAGATACCGTAATCGACCTTTGGGAAATATTTAAGCCATTTTCGTCTGACAAAATACGAATAAACTCAAGTAAATTGTCATAATTATCCAATGGTTCTCCTGTTCCCATGACTACCACATTAGAGACTCTTTCTTTCGTATCTGTTGAAATACGATAAATCTGCTCTAGCATCTCTCCCGCAGACAAATTTCGCACCCAGCCTCCAATGGCTGATGCACAAAAAGAGCAGTTCATCTTACAACCTACCTGAGAGGAAATACAGACGCTATTGCCATGCTTGTACTTCATCCACACGCTTTCGATTAGATTCCCATCTGGTAATTCGAAGAGATATTTTCTAGTCCCATCGATTTTGGATTCTTGCATGGTTTTGATTTTCAAAGTAGTAAGCTGAGCATCCCTTTGTAGCTTTTCTTTTAAGCTCTTTGGTATATTTAGCATTTCGTCATAAGAAGCTGCCATCTTCTGGTGAATCCATCCATAGAGCTGCTTTGCCCGAAAAGGCTTTTCTCCAATGGATACCATATATTCTTTTAATTGTTCTAGAGTAAAAGAACGCAAGTCTCTTTCTTCCATTATTCACCCTTCTTCTTTAACAAAGCCAAAAAGAATCCATCATTTTTCCCTTGCACTGGGAAAATGTCCTGCATTTTGACAAGTTCAAATTCTGGAAATTCCTTTAAAAACCAATTGACATTTTCTTCATTTTCCCCTGGATTCAAGGTGCAAGTACTATAAAGAAGTCTTCCATCTGGCTTTACATAATCCCTTACCACACTTAGGATCTGCCTTTGTAGCTTAGACAGTTCATCTAATTGTTCTTGGGAAGTCTTATATTTAATATCTGTTTTCTTTCCTATAATTCCAAGACCAGAGCATGGCAAATCACATAGAACCGCATCTGCCCATTGGTGCAAAGCAGGATCTGCTTTTCTTGCATCATGTACTTCAATCTGAATCTCTTCTCCTAGGCGATTTGCATTTTCCTTTATCAGAGCGGTCTTTTCTTCCGTAAGATCTCTAGCGATTACCTGACCTTCGCCTTTCATTCTTTCATAAGCATGAAAAGCCTTTCCTCCAGGGGCTGCACATACATCTAAAATGTTCTGTCCACTCTTAGCATCAAGCCATTGTCCTACCATCATAGAGCTATAATCCTGCACAGAAAAATAGCCCTTTCTAAATTCCTCAATTCGAGACAAAGAATCATAAGACAGCAGATATGCCCCTTCCTTTATATCCGGATTGATCCCTAGCTTGTAGCCTTTTTCCTCTAAAAGATGAATCAAATCTTCTCTTGAGCACTTTAGGGTATTGATTCGAATAGAGGTTGGGCTCTCCGCTAAAAAGCACTCAAAACACTCTTTTGCCCGATCCAGTCCATAGGAGCGAACAAAATGCTCGACTAGCCACAAAGGCATGGAATACTGAAGGGATAAGGCTTTATTATCTTCCTTTGGTAAGGCAATGTCATCAAGCTGCCTAGACAAATTGCGAAGAACACCATTTACAAATCCAGACAAAGAGGAAAATCCTTTTTTCTTTGCCAGCTTCACCGCTTCGTTGCAAGCAGCTGCGGGTGGAACACTATCCATATATTTTAGCTGATAAGTCCCTAGCCGAAGTATGGTTCGAATCTGGGGTTTCATCTTGTGGACTTTGGTTTTAGACACTTGATTCAGATAGTAATCAAGTTCTATACAACGCTCTATCGTTCCTTCTGTTAATCTGGTAAAAAAAGCTCTTTCCTGTTTGGATAGATAGGCATATTTATCTAGGATGTTGCGAATAACAATATGGGAATATGCTCCTTGTTCCATAATGGAATAAATTGCTTCATAAGCAAGAACTCTGATATTCTCTTGTGCCAACTTAAACCTCGTCCTTTCCTAACAAAGTGCCTTCTTCTAGTTTATATCCTCGTAAGAAAGCATCTGCCTTCATCCTCTTTTTTCCTTCTAACTGAACTTCTTTTAATAAAATGGCATCTTGCCCCGTCTGAACAAGAATTCCTTGCGAGGATACCTGAATAATCTCACCTGGCCTAAAACCAGCTTGCCCTTTTTCTATCTCGCATTCCCAGATTTTGAGCATTTTATCCTGTAAGTAAGTATAAGCACTTGGCCAAGGATTCATGCCTCGAACAAGGCGCTCGATACTAATTGCATCTGTAGAGAAATCAATATAGCCATCTTTTTTCTTAATCATATGGGTATGGGTGGCTTCTTGGTGATTTTGAGGGGTAAAGACAGCACTGCCATCTTCTAAGGCCGCTAATGTACGTACGCAAAGCTCAGCCCCTACAAAAGCTAATCGGTCAAAAAAACTGCCTCCCGTTTCATCTGGGCGAAGTGCGACTTCTTCTTTTAGGATCATATCTCCTGTATCTAAGCCTTCATCCATGCGCATAGTGGTAACACCACTGACTTTTTCTCCATTAATCACCGCCCACTGAATCGGAGCAGCTCCTCTATATTTTGGAAGTAAGGATGCATGAACATTTACGCAGCAATACTTCGGAAGCTCTAATATTTCTTTTGGAAGAATCTGACCAAATGCTACAACTACAATGACATCAGGCTGAAAGCTGCGCAAGTATTCGATGCTTTCTTCGTCTCTTACCTTTGCTGGCTGATAGACTGGCAGATCAAGCTTTAAAGCAGCTTCTTTGACTGGCGTTGGTTGTATTTTCTTTCCTCGTCCCTTTACGTTATCCGGCTGTGATACCACCAAAACCACTTCATTGCCTGCTTCATACAAAGCATTTAAAGTACCTACAGAAAAGTCCGGTGTTCCCATAAATATAATTCTCATGTTTATTCCTCTTGCTGGGAAGGATCTTCAAATTGCATGTCGTGAATTTCACCTTCCACCTTTTCTACATACATATGTCCGTCTAAATGTTCCAGTTCATGGCAAATGGCTCTTGCTAAAAGCTGCTCTCCCTCGATTTGATGCTCTCTCATGTCTTCATCATAATAAATTGCCTTAACATAATTCGGTCTGGTTACCTGGCCTGATTTTCCAGGATAGCTTAGGCAGCCTTCTTCTCCAGTCTGGCTTCCAGAGCTTTCCACAATTCGTGGATTAATCATTACTACTGCGCTTTGCCCATACTCAGCTTCCTCACCACTAACCGGATCAATGCCACAATCAATGACAACAATTCTTCGAAGTATGCCGACTTGCACAGCGGCTAGGCCGACTCCTTGTGCCTCATACATGGTATCAAGCATATCTTCTATCAAATCATGCATCCTAGGCGTTACTTCCTTTACTTCTTTCGATACTTTACTTAATACTGGATCTCCTAGTATTCTAATTTCTCTTAATGCCATTTTAATTTCCTCCATCTATCCAAAATTCATTGGATTAAAGTCATATTGTATCATAAGTTCAAGATGCTGCACATCTGGTTTCGTCAACTTCTCCAAGGCATCTTTTACTTTTACTAGCAAGTCTAAATCCTTATGTTTTAGATAAAGAACCCTGCGGTATATATCATTGATTTTTCCGATTGCCGGGCTGGCTGGTCCAATGATTCCCAATCCTTCCACCTTGCTATTGAGTAAGACCCTGTGCATCCTTTTAATCTCCGCTTCGGCCAAGTCTTCTCTTTTCGATGTTACCATGACAAACAAAAGATTGCAGTAAGGGGGATATTCCATTAAAATTCGATAGCCAATTTCTTTTTCATAATAAGAAATATAGTCCTGTCTTCTTGCCGTTTCTATAGCATAATTGTCTGGCTGATAAGTTTGGATGATTGCCTGACCTTGCCGTCTTCCTCGACCGGCCCTTCCTACAGCCTGAACTAATAATTGAAAGGTTCTTTCATTGGCTCTATAGTCACTCACTCCCAAAGATAAATCTGCAGCTAATACTCCTACTAAGGTTACTTTTGGAAAGTCATGTCCTTTGACAATCATCTGTGTTCCAATCAAAATATCCGCTTCTTCATTGGCAAATGCTGATAAGATTTTTTCGTAATCATTTTTCTTTTTTGTCGTATCAGCATCCATACGTAGCACTCTAGCTTGAGGATATTTGGCTTTTATTTCTTCCTCAATCTTTTGAGTTCCTACCTTAAATCCTCCAATATACCTAGAGTTGCAGACTGGGCAGCTCGTCACCATAGGTCTTTGATATCCACAATAATGACATACCAATAAGCCTGTATTATGCTGGCTTAATGAGACATCACAATGTGGACACTTTATGACTTCACCGCAATTTCTACAGGATACAAATCCCGCCATGCCTCTCCTGTTTAAAAACAAGATGATCTGCTCTTGTTTACTAAGCCGATCAAAGATCGCCTCTTCAAGTTCTTTAGAAAAAATACTTTTATTTCCTTTTTTTAGTTCCTGCCTTAAATCTATGATTTTCGTCTCAGGCAGAGACTGATTGTTGGCTCTTGTCTTTAATTCAAGCAAGGTATAACTTCCCGTTTTGGCACGATAATAGCTTTCTAATGATGGAGTTGCCGATCCTAAAACCACACTGGCTCCTAGCATCTTTGCTCTTTCAATAGCCGTTTCTCTTGCATGATATTTGGG
>CAVJBW010000021.1:0-4701 GCA_963647625.1 Lachnospiraceae bacterium | reverse complement strand
CTTTTATAACTTCCCTCGTGCTCTTCATCAATAACAATAAGCCCTAGGTTGGTAAAAGGAGCAAATAAAGCAGATCTAGGTCCAATCATGACCGAAATATCACCTGACTTTGCTCGTTCATATTGATCATAGCGCTCTCCAAGAGACATTTTAGAATGAAGCACAGAAACCTGCTTTCCAAAGCGTTTATGAAAACGAAGCATGGTCTGGTAGGTCAGGGCAATTTCTGGAATCAGAACAATGACCTGCCTGCCTTCTTTTAAGACCTGGTCAATCATCTCCATATAGACCTCAGTCTTTCCACTTCCTGTTACGCCATGAAGCAAATAGGTGCCGTATTTTTTCTCCTTATAATCTTTAAGGAAGAGATCTACCGCTTGTTTTTGCTGGTCATTTAGAGCTGGTAAGCTTTCCCTAGATTGTTCCTTAAGTACCTGCATGGGGTCCCTATATTTTCTATTGATTTCAATTTCAATAAATTGTTTTTCCTCAAAGGACTTCAGTGTCTTTGCGGATACATTTAACTTTTGCGTCAAAAGTTCTCCTGGCAAGGTAGGATTCTCAATCAGGGCTCCTAACAGTCTCGCCTTGGCATGCTGTTTTTTTCTTGTAAATTCCCGAAGATAATGCTGCGCCTGATTCATGCTCATCTTGAGACGCACTGTCTTTTGCTGTTTTTCTTTTACCTTGGACTTCACAGGTAATACACACTTGAGAGCCTGGTTCATTGTCCCACCATAATATTTGCGCATCCAGGCAGCCAAAGAAATCAAATGACTTTCTATGGACATTTCTCCATCTAATATTTCAAGCAATGGTTTTATTTTGGAAGGGTCAATCTGTGCCTGCTGGCTTAGTTCCATGACATAGGCCTTCTTTTTCACATTGCCTTTACCAAAAGGAACTAGAACACACCTGCCTATGGCAATCTTATCTTCTAGTTCTTCTGGTATCAAATATTGAAACATATGGTCTAATTTTTGAATTGATATGTCTACGATTACATTGGCATAAAGCGCCATGAAAATTCCCCTTTATCCTTCTGCTTGTAATTCTTCTAAAACTTCTGCAATCAGGACTCTCTCATCCATCGGATATTTCACACCCTTTATTTCCTGATAGTCTTCATGGCCTTTGCCAGCAAGGACAATAACATCTCCTTTTTGGCCATGTTCAATGGCATAACGAATAGCTTGCTTTCTGTCTGGAATTTCTACATAGTCACCAGAAGTTTTTGACATGCCTACTTTGATATCGTCAATGATTGCCTGAGGTTCTTCATCTCTTGGATTGTCTGAAGTAATAATGGTAAGATCAGCCAAATTGCCAGCTACCTCTCCCATTTCATAACGACGCAGCTTAGAGCGATTTCCTCCACATCCAAACAGACAAACGATACGTTTTGGCTGATAAGCCTTTAGGGTGGTAAGCAAGCTCTTTAAGCTCATTGCATTGTGTGCATAGTCAATCATCAAGGAAAATTCATCTGAGACCTTGACCATCTCAATTCTTCCTTTTACCTTGGCCTCGGACAATGCTTTTTGCATCTTATCAATGCTTACCTTGAAATGATGGCAAATAGCAATTGCTGTCAGAGAATTATATACACTAAAGGTTCCTGGCAAGTCTATTTTTACAGAGAAGCTTAGTTCCCCATCCACATCATAACGAACCCCTAAATATCCTGGTTCATGAAGGAGCTCTACATTTTTCGCATAGATATTAGCCTCCTTACTAAATCCATAGGTTTCGATCTGACAGGTATGGTCTTGGATCACTTCTTTATAATGTTCATCATCTCCATTGACAATTCCAAGACGACATTGCTTAAATAGCAGGCCTTTGCAATGCATATATTCTTCAAAATCCTTATGTTCATTTGGCCCAATATGGTCTGGCTCAATATTGGTAAAAATTCCAATTTCAAAAGTAAAGCCATCAGTTCTATGCATCATAAGGCCTTGAGAGGAAACCTCCATGACGCACATCTGACATCCTACTTCTAACATTTTTGCAAAGTATTCCTGAATAATATAGGACTCTGGTGTGGTATTGCTTGCTGGGATTTTTTCTTCCCCTATAATGGCTTCGATGGTTCCAATCAAACCTACCTTATAGCCTGCACTTTCCAAGATGGACTTCACCATATAAGTGGTTGTGGTCTTGCCCTTGGTGCCTGTCACCCCAATTACCTTGAGGCGATCTGCCGGATAACCAAACCAAGCAGCAGATAGTATTGCCAAAGAAATTCTATTGTCCTTTGCTTTTAGGACTGTAATATTCTCTGGAAAATCATAATCATCATTTTCTACTACAAGGGTGCCTGCTCCTGAAAGTATTGCCTGTGGTATAAACTTATGTCCATCTACAACAGTTCCGCTAATACAGACAAATAAGCTACCTTCTTCTACTTTTCTAGAGTCATAGACAAGTGATGTAACCTCAGTTTCTAAAGAGCCTTGCACTAGCTCATAATCCATTCTCTCTACTAATTGGGAAAGTTTCATTCTACATTTCCTCCTACCTAGTTCTCGTCGAAATTATTATTCTTCTATCAAGCTTCAATTATACCACTTCCCACTTATCTTGTCTTGAAAGACTTCAAGAACTTTTCCAAATAAAACTTTCCAAATAGTCCCCTGTATCTAATTAAGCACCAGCTTAAATTGGCCCTCTTCCCCTGTTTTAAATACTTTCTTAGAATAGGCCTTAATTCTAGCCATGGCTTCCTCATTCGGATGTCCATAACGATTATTCTTTCCATAAGACACACAAGATAGATCCGGTCTCATCTCTTCTAGTAAAATACTACTATTAGAATACTTAGATCCATGGTGGTCCACCTTGAAAAAATTCATATGACTCAAATCATAATTCTCAGCAATTTCTTCCTCCTGCTCAGTTCCAAGATCCCCCAAAAAGACTCCCTTAAAATCTCTAGTTTGCACCAAAATTCCCAAGCAAGAGGCATTGGCATCTGATTTGTTAGATGTTTTTCCTGGATAAACAGCAATAATCTGTGTATCATTCCAGCACAGGCTCTGACCCTTAGACAGGTAGATGATATTGACATTTTCTTTTCTAGCTTTTTCCACGAGACTTGCAATATGCTCTTCTTCCTTTAAAGCCTTAGCAACTACCAGATTCTTTATTTTGTAATGATTTTCAAGCACATATTCTAGACCGGATATATGATCTTCATCCCCGTGACTAACAAACCAGTAGTCAACCTGACTCACCCTCTTAGACTGAAGGAAGGGCAAAATCACGCGTTTTCCAACTTCCTGATTCGAAGTGCTTCCTCCATCAATAAAAAGGACATGGTCCTTATCTGTTTTCATAAAAATTCCATCCCCTTGCCCCACATCTAACACATCCAATTCAAAGCTTTCATTTTTAGGTACTATGCCGCAAAAACAAATCAGATAGGTTCCTGCAAGAATAAAGAGCTGTCGAATCTTACTTTTTTGAATCAAATATCCACCAAGTAATAGGAAAAAATAGAGAAGGAAAATCACCCACAAAGCCGGCTTGCCTGTTAAAATAGTTGCTCCTGGTAACTGAAGACTTCCTTGGCACAATAGCTGATAGACATAAAAGATTCCTAGGGCCGGCATGGCAACTACCTTTCCTAAAACTAGTACTAAGCCTCCCGATAACAATCCCGCAAATAAATCAGCAATCAAATAACTACTAAGGGGAATCACAAGAACATTTAGAGCAATGCTCCACAAGGAAATTTCATAATAATAATACATTTGTATAGGCAGTAAATATACCTGAATAGAAAGGGAGACAATCAGCCCCTGCCAGAACTGATCTTTTCTTTTTTGCCTTTTTGACTTTTGCCTTTTAAAACTTTTCTTATAATTTTTTAGTAAAGGATTGGCTAGATAGACAATGCCGAGGATGGCAAGATAGGACATTTGAAAGGACGTACTCCCCAGGAAATAGGGATTGTAAATAAGCTCTGCCATAGCACTAAGAGCCAATGCAGTAAGCAGATCATAGCTTTTGTTAAGCCGCGGTGCCAAGAGGCAAATACCATACATAATGCCAGCGCGAATAGCTGTTACGCCGCCTCCAATCATTAGAATATATAAGGCAACAAAACATATAGCACCTATACTAGCCATGATTCCTGGCACAGACAGCCTTTTTAATAATCGACGAAATCCGGCTCCCATAAAGGAAATGTGAAGGCCTGATATGGCTAGTAAATGAGCAATTCCCGCCTTAGAATATAAGTCTTTCATCTCTTCATTTATGAGATTTTTCTCTCCAAGAATCATGCCTTTTGCTACAGAAGAATATTCTCCTGGCAAGATTCCATCAAATATTTCCTGTGCCTTTTCTTTTAATTTGGATAAAAATACGCGAAGGGGGGCATAGCCTTTTTCCATTTTCACAAGGGAGGCTTTAAAAACAAATCCATTTATTTTCTTTCCCCGATAATAAGAAATCCCATCAAATTCCCCCTCGTTCCTTGCTTCTTGTGGCAGTGAAAAGGTTCCTTGAATAAGACAAGAATCTCCAATTTGTAACTGATTTGATTGATTTGAAGAGACTTCTTCAAGATAAATAAGTATTTTAGAATAGGAAATGAGCTTAGATTGGCAAGAAATCTGTCCTTGCCCTAAAAGATAACAGGTTTGGTCTTTGGTATGATTGATTTGATAAATTTCGCCAGAAACTTTACAC
>CAVJBW010000020.1:0-13536 GCA_963647625.1 Lachnospiraceae bacterium | reverse complement strand
GCTATATCCTTATCAATAGTATAATTTTTTTCAATTTTTAATATCGATTGATAAGTGATATTATATCAATAGAATAATTTTTTGTATACAGTATTTTTTATACAAAACAAAATATAATTTCAATTAGGAGGTTTTTATGAAGGTATTAGCAATCGTTGCCGGAAGACACAATGGCAATAGTGAAATTTTAGCAAAAGAAGCTCTTTTGGCCTGTCAAGAAGCAGGGGCAGAGTGCAAATTGATCAATCTCTATGACTATCATATCGAGATGTGTACAGGTTGTGAGATGTGTACCATCCAGATGGGTAATGTCGCTCAGGGAAAGGGCACCTATAAGGGCTGTGTTTTAAAAGAGAAGGATGATATGGACAAGATCATCAATGAAGTACAGTCTTCTGACGGACTCATCATTGCAGTTCCATCTTATGACTTAGCGCCTAGCGCTTTATATTTAAGATATGCTCATCGCTGTCTTGCCTATGAAGTATCTTTCCGTCTTGCAATTGGCGAGCTGAAGAAAGATCCACACCTTGTAGGTGGTCTCATTGCAGTCGGTGGTTCTTGTCATGATTGGCAGTCACTTTCTCTTGAAGTATTAGGAGCAAGCTTATTTACCCAGTCGATCCAATGCGTAGACCAGATGATGGCTACTCGTAATGGTCGCCCTGGTAATGTTCTTCTTCGTCCAGAGCAGATTGAAAGAGCTCACAAGATGGGTGAAAATATTGCCAAGGCAATCCAGACTCCTGTAGAAGAAAGAACCTGGCTTGGAGATGAAGACTTCGGTGTTTGTCCAAGATGTCACTCTTCTTTGATCTATCCTGGAGATCCACATTGGGACGGAATCGAATTCCCATTTGAATGTGCTGTCTGTGGTTCCGGTGGAGATTTAGTCAAAGACGAAAATGGTAAGTATCATTTCGTTCTTGCTGAAAATGGTTTGATTCGTGATCGTAATGTCAACGAAGCACGTGCAGAACATCTAAAAGAAATCATTGCTACAAGAATTGATTTCGAAAAACAGCAGGATGTTGTCAAAGAAAGATATGCTAAGTATAAGGAACTTAAGTTCCCAGCAATTTAATTCGTATTCCCATTTTTTCTATAATACAATCTAAAAACCGTTTGGATGTAATTCATCCAAACGGTTTTTGCTTTTCTTTATCGCCCTTGCCTGCTTTGATCTAAGCGAATCCACTCTTCTAGACTAAGTGGCTCATAATCAGAAAACATGCAAAAACAATTAATCATCTGACAAGGGGTAGGTCCTAACGTTTTAGAGAACTTAATAAACTTAATCTCACTTCGAATCTTTTCTTGAAATTCTCCCATTAAGTCTTCATCCGAGGTGTTATGAAGATGGCCATAGAGCATATAGGTGATATAGTTGCCCTCTTGATCCATCTTGTACTGGCCCGGATAAAATAAAACGGGATAATGACACAAGATCACTCTCTTATCCTGATCTTTGATTTCTAGATAAGAAGAAATACTCTCAAAGCAAGACGAATCAAATCCTTCTTCCTTAAGATAGCGGTCATGATTGCCTACAATCAAATGCTTTCGGCCCTTTAGAGACCTTGCAAGATTGCTGGTCTCTAGCCCTGAGCCCATAGAAAAGTCTCCAATGATATAGACTTCATCTTGGTCTGTCACCTTGTCATTCCAGCAACGAATCAGGTGCTGGTTCATATCATGGCCATTGTCAAATTGTCTTCCATCCTTGGTTAAGATTCTCTTTCTAGGAAAGAAATGGGTATCTGCTATATAATATTTCATGGTCTTAATATGCTGCCTTTAAAATGCTAAGAATATCTTCTTTGGACAAGTCCCGATAGGAGCCCTGACATCCCTTACTTGCTCTTTGGGCCATGGCTTCTAAGTGCTTCTCTTCCTGGATGCCTAGTTCTCGAAGATTCTTTGGCAAATGAAGTTTATCAAAGAAAAATTCTCTTGTCTTTTCAATGCCTTCGAGGGCTGCCTTTTGATCCTCAGCCTCTACGACTCCAAATACATTTCTTGCATAGGTAGCAAACATCTTAGCAGACTCTTCATAATGTTCTAAAATAAATTCCATCCATACCGGAGTCAGTACGGCCAATCCTTCTCCATGGGTCACATCATAATAAGCAGATAGCTCATGTTCCATAGGATGCACGCACCACTTTACTTCTGCTCCATAGCTAAGGAGTCCATTAATGGCAAGGCTTGCGCACCACATCAAGTTGGCTCTCGCTTCATAATCCTCTGGATGTTCTAGCGCCACAGGTCCATACTTGATACAGGTCTTTAATAAGGCTTCACAAAAGCCAGCTTGCACATAAGCTCCCTCTACATTGGTAAAGTAGTTTTCCAGGATATGACTCATCATATCTGCGGTTCCTGCACTGGTCTGGCGCGGTGGCACAGAATAAGTATAAGTCGGATCAAGAATGGACATGGTTGGAAATAGTGGCTGGGCATGGGTTCCTACCTTATCTGGAATCGATGGATCCGAAATTACGGCTACCCGATCCATTTCAGAACCAGTGGCTGCAAGAGTCAGGACAGTATAGATAGGAAGTGTCTTTACGATCTTGCTATCATCCAAGACTAGGTCCCATGGATCTGCTTCATATAGGGCACCTGCTGCAACTACCTTGGCACAGTCGATGGTCGAACCGCCTCCTACTGCCAAGACCATATCGATCTTGTTATCCTTGCACAAGGTAACTCCTTTTCGCACCGTATCAATATGAGGATTGGGTTCTACACCTGCAAGTTCAAAGACTTCGATCTCATTTTCCTGCATTAGTCTTAGAACCTCATCATAAAGTCCCGTCTTTTTGATACTTCCTCCACCATACACCAACAAGACCTTGCTTCCGCTTTGCTTCATTTCCTGCAAATGCCAGATCTGTCCTTGTCCAAAATAAACCTTTGTTGGAATATTATAATAAAAATTGTTCATGCTTATCTCCTCCAGTCTGAAATATCATATTCAATCATCTTGCCTCCACTAAACATTCCATGCTTGTTATTGCCGATGACATCAAAGACAAAGTCGGGATCTGTCACAACATAACTAGAGATCCGAGTCACTCCATGGTCAAACAAGATAGGATTGATAGGTCCGGATGGCCCTACAATGGTAAAGTGGGCGTCTGGCTTTTTCAGCTCTAACAGTCTCGGCAAGGTCTTGTTGCCTAGGGTCATTCCCGTTACGAATACATAATCTGCCTGAGGCACCAAGTCCTCACAGGCACTAGCTGGATAATCCCCCTGCTTTGGTGCCATTTCCAAAATATGCAAGTCGCAGATGCCTTGGAGCTGTTTTTCAATATGAGGGAAATGACCTACTACCACAATATTTTTCCCTTCCATCTCTGGGACCATATTGCGAAATGGATTGTTCTTTTCCCTGGCCTGCTTACAATCCTGGTCATTGGTAAAATAATCAAGGCCTAGACGATTGACATTCTCTGGGGAATTGTAGTAGGCATTAATGGCGCACATGCCCCAGGTTGCCTCCTTGAGATTCCAGCTCTTGACGCCTCTTGCTACATCCTTTAAGGTGCGGCCTATGATCTTTTCTCCATAAAGATAAGGCCTTGTCGGCTGGCCAAAGGAATGAGCGACTCCATTGTACTCCCCAGCCCGAATCATGGAGAAAAATCCACCATAGACGCAGTCTTCTACCACAATTCCTTCTTCTATTCCATCAATTAATTCATCATAGATTGTCCACATCTGCTTTTATTTCCTCCTTTGATGTTGCAGTCAATATTTTCTCGGCAAGAGGTTGATACTTGCCAATATCGATCTGTGAGATTCTTCTTTTTATCTTGCAAATATGACGAATTCCTACGCTATAAGTGCGAATTCCGATTCCTGCAAGGATTCCGATCATCTCTTCCCTTGCTCCTGCTTCTCCGCAGATGGACAAAGGAATCTGCATTTGGGCGGATACCTTTGCCGTATGCTCGATCATGCGAAGCACCGAAATTTCCATTTCATCATAAAGCACTTCTACTTCTTGATTGGTCCTATCACAAGCTAGAATATATTGGGTCAGATCGTTACTTCCTAGACTAAAGAAATCAACTTCCCTAGCAAGCTGCCTTGCCATGACCACTGCTGCCGGAGTTTCCACCATGATTCCTACCGGACAGTCTAGGTCATAGTCCATCTGCTCTTCTTGAATTTCCTGTTTGCATTCTTCTAGAATCAAGCGAAAGCTTCTTACTTCCTCTATGGTAGTAATCATAGGAAGCATGATTTTTATATTATGATATCTTGCGGATGCCTGTAAGATTGCCTTGACCTGGTCTTTTAATAAGTCTTGGTGTTTCAATAAAAAACGAATTCCTCGAAGGCCTAGAGAGGGATTGTCTTCCTTTTTCCAGGAAAGGTAAGGTAATGTCTTATCTGCCCCAAGGTCAAGGAGGCGAATCACCACCTCTTTGTCTGGAAATATAGAAGAAACCTGATAATATTCCTTATATTGTTCCTGTCTAGTAGGCATCCGATCTTGTTGCATAAATAAATATTCAGTTCGATAAAGACCGATGCCATCTGCTCCAGCTTCTTTTGCCAAAATAGCATCTTTGGCGCAGGTAATATTGGCCATGACCCTTCCCGTCTCTTGCCTGGCAAATGTGGTCTTTCTTTTGGAAAATTCTCTTTGAATCTGTTGATCTAGCAACCAACTTTGTTCTTTTTCCTGCCAGCTGGCCAACTCTTCTAGACTAGTCTCTACCTGGCCCCTTCCATTTTGGCCATCAAAACCGCAATAAGCCATGGATGGTAAGGGCTGCTCAAGCCCCTCTACTTCCAACAGAAGTGGAATAGAGAGCTGGCGAGCTAAGATTGCCCCATGTCCGAAGATGCCTCCCTTGCTAGCTAGAATCCCCTTGACATAGTGAAGATCCAGTCTAGCAATAAAAGAAGCGGTTACTTCCTCTACTAGCAAGATGCTTGGCTCAGTCAGTGTTGGGATTTCTATCTTATCCCCCCTTAGAAGTTCTAAAAGGCGATTTTGAATCTCTTCTAAGTCCTGCGCTTTTTGGCTTAGATAAGGATCCTCGAGCTTGCCTAACAGCTTGCTATAGTCTTGATAGGCCAAAAAGACTCCCGCGCTAGCGCTCATGCCTTGCTGCAGCTGAGCTTTGATCTTTTCTTGCAAGCCTTGATCTTGGGCTAGCAATCTTTGGGCATAGAAGATTTCCTTTTGGTCTTTTGTAAGACTAGGCTGGCTTTCTAGCTGCTTATTTTCCTTTTCCCATAGGGACAAGGCCTTGTTATAACGCTCTAGCTCGATCTCATAGCCTTGCCCTGTCTTGTTTAAGGTTATGGGCTTGTGGGTAATTCTTACGATCCTTCCTAGTCCAATGCCGGCACTAGCACCTTTTCCCCTTAATTGCATAAAAACTCCTTACAGATCTCGAAAATGAAACTGTTTTTCTCCCGAAGCATAGTCTGATACGATATGGCCTTGTCCCGTCAGCTTGTATTTGTAAGTCACAAGTCCATCTAGACCTACCGGTCCTCGTGGTGGCATTTTGCCCGTACTGATTCCCACTTCTGCTCCAAATCCATAGCGAAAACCATCGGCAAAGCGAGTGGATGCATTATGATAGACTCCTGCAGAGTCCACTAAGTTCTGGAACTGTTCTGCCGCTGCCTCATCCTCTGTAATAATACAGTCCGTGTGGTGTGAACCATATCGGTTGATATGTTCGATGGCCTCTAATTCACTTTCTACCACCTTGACCGTCATCTTATAATCCAAATATTCCCTATAATCTTCCGGTCCCTTGGCCATAATATATTCTACCGGAATCTTACCGGCTCCTTCTAATCTTTCCATGACCTCATCTGCAATATCCTTGTGTAAAAGCAGGGTCTCTGCGGTATTACAAGCTGCCACATATTGAGTCTTAGAATCAATAATAATCGGGATGGCCTTGTCAAGATCTGCCTTCTCATCCACATAGATATGGCAGATGCCATCGGCATGGCCCATTACTGGAATCAGGGAATGATCCATAATATGTTTGACAAAGGCATTCGAGCCTCTTGGAATCAACAAATCAATGGATTCGTTGCATCGAATCAGCTCATCAATGGCTGTTCTTTCTTCAATCAATGCTGCAAAATCTTCTGGCAGACCGGCTTTGATTCCTGCCTCATAGATGGTCTCAAATAAAATCTTGTTGGTATATTTTGCTTCAGAGCCTCCCTTTAAGATGGCCCCATTTCCACTTTTGATACACAACGAAGCAATCTGCACTAAGGCATCCGGTCTTGACTCAAAGATCACCCCAATCACTCCAATTGGACAGGTAACCCTTTTTAGCACCAATCCTTGATCAAGTTCGCGCTGAAATAAGACCTTGCCGGTTGGCTCTTCTAGTGTGCAAAGCCCACGAATCCCCGCCGTAACATCGGATAGCTTGTGGTCATCGAACTTAAGACGACTCTTAATAGGACCTGGCAATACCTCCGCTGCTGCAAGATCTTTTTGATTGGCTGCAAAGATCTGATCTTTCTTCTCTTCTAGGGCCTTGGCAATGGCTTCTAGCGCTTGATTTTTAACATCTGCGCCTTGACTTCCCAGCAAAATGCTGGCCTTTTTTACCTTTCTGGCTAATTCCTTATAATCCATGTTATTCTCCTTTTTCCCTATTTAATTCCGCCCATTTGAGTGCTACCTGAAGGGCATCTTTCCATCCTTTTAGCAAGGCATCCACCTTCTCTTCTTCCATGGATGGTACGAATTCTCTTTGAAGGACCCAATTGTCCTTGATTTCTTGCACTCCGGACCAATATCCAACCTCAATTCCTGCTAGATAAGCGGCTCCTAATGCCGTAGTTTCCACACAGCTTGGCCTTTCTACCTTAGCTCCTAACAGGTCTGCTTGAAACTGCATGAGAATGTTGTTTTGGCTAGCCCCTCCATCCACTTTCAAGCTGCGAATCTGAGAGCCTGATTCTTGTTCCATCAGTTTTAAAATATCATAGACCTGATAAGCTATGGACTCTAAGGTGGCTCGCACGAAATGTTCTTTCTTGCAACCCCTGGTGATTCCTAGCACGGTTCCTCTTGCATAAGGGTCCCAATAAGGAGCTCCAAGTCCGGTAAATGCTGGTACCACATAGACCCCGTTTGAATCCATTACCTGGCTGGCATACTCCTCTGACTGGGCAGAAGTCTTGATCATTCGCATTTCATCTTTCAACCACTGAATCGCTGCGCCGCCTACAAAGACGCTTCCTTCCACTGCATACTGGGGGCTTTCCTCCACACCAGCTGCGATCGTGGTTAATAGGCCATTGGAAGAATTCACTATGGTTTTGCCTGTATTCATGAGTAGGAAGCATCCAGTACCATAGGTATTTTTCACATCTCCGGGATGAATACACAGCTGTCCAAATAGGGCACTTTGCTGATCTCCTGCTACTCCTGTAATAGGAATGCCTGCCCCTAGAGTACTAAGGCAAGTCTGGCCAAAGTTGCTACTAGATGGCTGAACCTTTGGCAGCATGCTTCTTGGAATCTGAAAATAATCCAGAATCGTCTGATCCCAATCAAGGGTATGGATATCAAACATCATGGTTCTAGAAGCATTGGTATAGTCGGTAACATGACTTTTTCCTTCTGTCAGTTTCCAGATGAGCCAAGTGTCGATGGTTCCAAATAAAAGCTCTCCTTGCTGGGCCTTTTGCCTGGCTCCTGGTACATTTTGCAAGATCCATGCTAGTTTGGATGCAGAAAAATAAGCATCTGGCAAGAGCCCTGTCTTTTCTTTTACATAGGATTCTAGTCCATCTTTTCTTAATTGTTCAATCAGATCTGCCGTTCGTCTGCACTGCCAGACAATCGCCGGGCAAATGGGATGTCCCGTTTCTTTTTCCCATACAACGGTGGTTTCTCTTTGATTGGTGATTCCTATGGCTGCAATATCTGATTTGGACAGGTCCATTTTCTCAATGGCTTCTACTGCCACGACTAATTGAGAGGACCAGATTTCCATGGCATCATGCTCTACCCATCCTGCCTTGGGATAGTACTGAGGAAATTCCTTTTGTGCCATGCTGCAAATATTGCCATATTGATCAAATATAATACATCTCGAACTTGTGGTTCCCTGGTCAAGGGCCATGATATACTTTGCCATATAAGTCTCCTTTTCATTAACCCTATTATATACATATCCGGCCTTTTTTTCATCAAGAATAAAAAAAAGAAAAGATCTACAAAAAAAGAAGCACCTTAGATTCGGTGCTTCTTTGCCCTTTATTCATGATCTTCTTGGAACATCTTGGTCAGAATCTCCACGCATCCATCAATACCTAGTTCGGAAGAGTTGAGCATGATATCATAGTTGGCTCTAGCTCCCCATACCTTGTCGTAGTAATTCTTGCTATATAAGGCACGATCTCGATCTGAGCGAACAATCTTCTCCTGGGCTTCTTCTTTGCTTAAGCCATAATGCTTCATGGCATACTCGATTCGCTTGTCTAGTGTGGAGTAAATAAATACTCTGATTTGTTCTATTTCATGCTCTTGAACACAATTGGCTGCTCTTCCTACAAAGATGCAAGGTCCTTCATTGTACTTAGACATAATGAATTCTTTTTGTGCTTTATAAATTCTATCATAATAGCTATTCTGACCACCCATGCCCATGACTAAATTGAACAAGAAACTGCTTGTTACCTGCTGCTCTGCATGCTCTACTACTTCTTTGGTCAGTCCTGTGCGCCTTACTACCTCGTCCACTAGTTGGGTGTCATAAAAAGGTATGTTCAGCTTCTGCGATAACTTCTCTGCTATGGTATGGCCACCCGTTGCATACTCTCTACTAATACTAATCACTTTTCTACTCATACAAGTCGCCTCCTTTGGTCTCCCTTTTCACTCTTGCAAGTATAGGGGAATGAAAAACCAGCCTTTTTCAAGGGTCTAGTACCTATGCACTTCTATGTTTTTCATCACAATTATGATAACATAAAATTAACTTTTTTAATACCAACCGAGGTTAATTATCGTGAAAAAAACTATAAAAATAATCCTAATCATTCTTCTCATTATTCTTATCCTAGCTGGTATCTTTCTAGCTATTTTAACGATTCAGGAATATCGTCCAAAAGAGCAAGAAGCTACTGCCATTGCAACTTCTACCACAGATACCTTAAAGGAAGGGGAGAGCTATCAGATTCTATCCTGGAACCTAGGCTACCTAGGTCTGAGTGCACAAGCCGACTTCTTTATGGATGGTGGCAAGAGCGTACGAAGTATTGATAAAGACGGTGTTTTAAACAACCTATCCCATGTTTCAGATTATCTTGCCTCCTCTGATGCTGATTTTATTGCCTTGCAAGAAGTGGATATAGACAGCAAGAGAAGCTATTATATGGATGAATATACTTCTTTGTCCCAGTCCTTAGCAAGCTACAACCATACCTTTGCCTACAACTATAAGGCTGCTTATGTTCCCTACCCACTAGAGACCATTGGAAAGGTAAATGCCGGAATTGCCACTTATTCCAAATATACCTTACAAGATGCCCAGCGCATCGCCCTTCCTTGCCCTTTCAAATGGCCCATTCGCACCTGTAATTTAAAGCGATGTCTGCTAATTACCAGAATCCCTGTTGCGGATACGGATCAGGAACTTGTCCTAATCAACCTTCATTTAGAAGCTTATGATGATGGAGAGGGCAAACGTGCCCAGACCAAGAAGCTTTTAGAGCTGATGAAAGCCGAATATGCCAAGGGCAACTATTGCATCGCCTGCGGAGACTTTAATCAGACCTTTTCCAATATAGATTTAAGTAATTATGCTTCTAACTCAGAGAGCAGTTGGAAGCCTAGCCTCATTGATACTACTGACTTTGGCCAGGACTTTAGTCTACTTATGGATGCTACTACCCCAAGTTGCCGCTCTCTAGAAAAAGCTTATACGGGAGAAGAAGACTTCCCAGTATATGTGATTGACGGATTTATTGTTTCTAACAATTTGCAAATCAACCAATACAAGTGCCAGGACCTAGACTTTCAATGGTCCGACCACAATCCAGTCACTTTGGATGTTACGATTCCTAAGACAGAGTAAGATCTTTGAACAAATGAGGACTGCCACTAACTCAGTGACAGTCCTCTATTTATTCTATATCATCTCTACGATAATTGTATCTCCTGCTTTGTAGCCTTTTTCTCCTCTCTTGGAAATATACAAAGCATTGGCTCTCATTGCCCCTACGATGCCTCTAGCTCCTGGTCCCATGAGCTTCACAGGACTTGCTATATAGCTTCCATCTTCTTGCTGAACGACTTCCATGGCAGAGCAAGCAGATAATGGCACAGGTGTCATAAAGTCCTGACTCAAGGTTGCTTGTACCTTTACTCTCTGTGGAATATTGGTCTTCATGGCCTTGGTGATAATAGCCTTTACCGCCCAATCCATACTATAAAAAGCGGCAAATGCCGGTCCTGAAATATTAAGTACTGGCTTATTCTCAATAACAGCCATACTCATAGGACGTCCTGGCACAGCAGCTACCCCATGAAAGAGGACTTCTCCTCTCTCTTCTAAGAGCTTGGCACTATAATCTTCACTTCCTTTGGAAGTTCCCGCATTAATGATAATCACATCTGCTTGGTCAAAGACTTGATCAAATGCCTTTGAAATGGCCTGTGGCTCATCTGCTACGATGGGATGAAGCAGGGCCTTAGCCCCATATTCCTCAATAAGTTCCTTGACCAAGAAAGAATTACTATCAAAGTTCTGCCCTCTCTTTAGCTGACTTCCTGCCTTTACAAGCTCGCTTCCAGTAGGAATAAAGGCTACCTTGATCTTTTTATAAACAAGAACCTTGTCATAGCCCCCCATGGCAATCAAAGAAAGGCTTCTAGCAGATAGCACTTCTCCTTCTTCGGCAAGCAAAGTCCCTTCTGTCAGGTCTGCTCCGCAAGGCTTTACGCACATTCCTGGCTGAAATTCAAGATCTTCACTCAAGCTGATCTGCCCGTCTTTTAGTATCACATCCTCAATAGGAATAACGCTATCAAAGGCATCATCAAAGTCATCTCCTGTATCTGCCCGAACATAATCCACGCCATAGACCCACGAAGTGGTATCCGCCTTCCCATTGCAGAAAGCCTGACTCTTTACAGCCACGCCATCCATTCTCGAAGCTCTAACTACCGGTAAGTTGTACTTGGCTTTCAACTCCTGGGCTAGCGTTCTGCCCTTGGCCTGGTCTAAGGGAATTTCCTCCGATTCGATCTTAGGTGTCCAATTGGAAAATAATAAATCCAACGCTTTTTCTTTGCTTATTAAATCATCTGGTAATGGCCTTTTTTTCATTGTCTTTTCCTTCTCTCTTATTCTTTCTTATGTGGAAGGCAGTAGTAAACGGTACCAGTTCAAGGCCCCTTTATATGCCTCATAAACATTATCAATGGAGATTTCTTCAAGTACCATGACTCTTGATACTTCTGACCAATATGCCTCCTCATAATGAATCAGAAATTGATAAACTATGGCATAAGGTCCTTCTTCTTTTACTAATGCTTCGTAGATTTCTTCAGATACCTTTACTATCTGCAAGGCTTCCTGAAGAGAGGTATTTAAAATCTTGTCTAATACAGAAAATAGTCCCATTAAAAATAGCTCGTTCTTGTGGTCTTTTAGACCAAAGCAAGCTGCTAGATTCTCTGCAAACTTGGCTCGAATCAAAGACAAGCGCATCACTTCGCTAGGCTTATCTGTACACAATTCCTTGGTGATTGCTGTAACAATCCATTTTTTTAGTTCCTTTTGTCCAAGCATGGCTACTGCATGCTGCACCGAGGTAATGCCTGAGACTACCGTCATTCGGTTGACCATACTAAGAAGGGAGATTACAAGGGAAGTATCCCGACCAATAATTTCTGCAGCCTTTGGCAAATCATAGTCCTTTTCATTGACTACATGAAGCAATTCTATATAAGTCGTTTCAAGAGGAGCTAGCTTCACCTCTTGATTTTGAGTGATGGGAAGTCGAAAGAAGGAGCCTTCGTAGAAATCATAATGACCTTGACTTGCTACCTGCCTATACTCCTCCATACTTTCTATGCCTACCACACAGATCTGCACCTTTGGATAGTTCTTTCGAAAGAATTGATCTGCCCTTGCAATCTGCATCTTTTTGGGATTGATCAGTATATAGTCCATCAAAGCAATAATGTTCTTATAATTTTCAAAATCTGCTCCCATAAGTCCTCGAATGGCAAATCCATACCCTTGGCTTTTCAGTTCACAGATGCGATTAATATTATTCTCATTGGGATAAATCGTTCTATCAATAAGCAGTATTAACTTCTCATGAGGCGCACCACACTGATCATTTAAGTCTGCATATAAGGAAATCTCTGTAAGAGGTACAAAGATGTCCAAATCTCTTGATATAGTCTCCATTCCCATGGCATCAATCAGGTCTAATCCTGCCACTCGATTGGCTCCGTCTAAAGATCCCACCCCAGCATAGCGAGGATTTACAAAATAATTGTCCCGTCTTGCAAAAATGGAATAAGCCTTTACTGCCATATCTGCATCAAACAAAGGAATCAAAGTTGCTAACATCTAATTAGTCTCCTTTTAATAACTCTTTGATAATGATAACACACATTTCTAATTTTTCCACTTAATTTTTAACAAACTATCCAAAGAATCCTTGACAATACACTTACTTTTTGTCATTTTTTAATATATATCAGTTGAACGAATTAGGAGAGAAGATTATGTACGAAGAACTTTACCAAAGCCTTCCAGATGTAGATCTGTATCTATCTCGAATTGGCTTTACCACTAGACCCAAGGCAAACTATGACAACCTAAAGATGTTAATCTCTCAGCACCAGATGTATATTCCCTTTGAGGATATTGATGTGCGCTGCTATAAAAAGTCAATTTCTCTTGGCATCAAGGATCTCTTTGACAAAGTCATCCTAGGGGGACGAGGGGGCTATTGTTTTGAATTGAATGCCCTATTTTATGCCTTACTAAAGGAGCTAGGCTATCAGGTAAGACCTTGCATGTGCAAAGTTTTAGAAGGACCTGGTCCCTACTATATTGCCTCCCATCGCGGAAGCATTGTTACCATTGATTCTAGTGATTACTATTGTGATATCGGATTTGGAGGACCTGTGCCTCCTGGACCATTAAAGTTCCAGGAAGATCTCGCCCAGCAGATCGGTCCGAATACTTACAAGCTCCTTGCCTTAAGAGAGCATTGGTGGCAGCTAAATCGCATAAATTCCCAGGGCAAAGAAATACCTATGTTGCAAATCAACGATTTGGCCTTTGACCTAGTAGACTTTCTAAGCATGAATCTAATCTGTCATAGTCACCAGGACCAAAGCAACAATCGCTTCACCGATCATCTGGTCTTAAATATCCGCACCAAGGATGGTCACGCCTCCATTGAAGATGATCTATTTACCTTAAGGAAGGAAGGCCAAGTAAGCCGTCAGATTATCGATGATGCTACGGCCCACCGCCTATGCAA
>CAVJBW010000019.1:4300-13969 GCA_963647625.1 Lachnospiraceae bacterium | reverse complement strand
GTATTGTGGGAACGAAGTTTCCTATAAGATAAAAAGAGTCTAAGCTTTAAGGATAATTACCTCCTTAAGCTTAAACTCTTTTTTTAATCTGATACTAGATTCCCTTCATAGTAAGAGAAATTCTTCCCTTCTTCTCATCAACCGATAGGACCTTAACATCTACAATATCTCCCACGCTGACTACCTCAAGGGGATGCTTGACATACCGGTCGCATAGCTGGGAAATGTGAACCAAACCATCTTGATGGACACCGATATCCACAAAAGCGCCAAAATCGATGACATTTCGCACCGTTCCCTTTAAAACCATGCCTTCTTTTAGATCTTTCATTTCTAATACATCGCTTCGAAGAATTGGTTTTGGCATATCCTCTCTCGGATCGCGTCCTGGCTTTTCAAGTTCCTTTACAATATCTTGTAAAGTAATTTCTCCAATGCCTAGTTCACTTGAAAGCTTTTTATAATCTGTGACCTTCTTGGAAATTCCTACCAAAGCGCCTTTTGATAGGTCTTCTTTTTCATAACCCAATCTCTCTAACAAGCGCTTGGTTGCTTCATAGCTTTCCGGATGGACTCCGGTTCCATCTAAAGGTTCTTTTCCATCTAATATTCTCAAGAATCCTGCGCACTGTTCATAAGCCTTCGGCCCAAGCTTTGCCACCTTGAGAAGTTGTGACCTAGTAAGGAATCTGCCATTTTCTTCACGATAAGATACGATATTTTTGGCAATAACCTTGGAAATTCCAGATACATATTCTAGAAGCGGCGCAGAAGCCGTATTCAAGTCCACGCCTACCTTATTTACACAGTCTTCTACTACACCTTCTAGAGCCTGAGACAATTTCTTTTGGTTCATATCGTGCTGGTACTGGCCTACTCCAATGGCCTTTGGCTCTATCTTCACGAGTTCTGCAAGAGGGTCTTGCAGACGTCTTGCCATGGAAGCTGCGCTTCTTTGTCCCACATCAAAATTCGGAAACTCTTCTGTTGCTAGCTTGCTTGCAGAATAAACCGAAGCTCCGGATTCATTTACAATAATATATTCTACTTTTTGTTTAATCTCACCTAAAAGTTCCACGATAATCGCTTCCGACTCTCTTGAAGCAGTACCATTTCCAAGGGAAATAAGAGAGATGTGATACTTTTCTATCATCTCTTTTAAGATTTTCTTGGACTCTTCGACTTTATTTTGTGGAGCCGTAGGATAAATTACCTTGGTAGCAAGGACCTTTCCGGTCTCATCTACTACGGCTAGTTTGCAGCCAGTACGAAAAGCAGGATCCCATCCTAGTACGACTCTGCCTGCAATAGGTGGCTGCATCAAAAGCTGTTGCAAATTCTTTCCAAAGACCTCAATAGCACCATCTTCTGCCTTTTCTGATAAAAGAGAACGAATCTCTCTTTCAATTGCTGGAGCAATCAGACGCTTGTAGCTGTCTGCAATCGCCTCTTGCAAAAAAGGCTTGGTCTGTTGGTTGTCACGTGTCACTACCTTTCTCTCTAGGTAGGCTAGAATATCCTCCTCGGGAGCTTTTACTTTCACTGTCAGAACTTTTTCAGCCTCTCCACGATTCAAGGCTAGAATGCGGTGGCCTGCTACCTTGCTAATTCCTTCTTCGAATTCATAATACATCTCAAAGACAGACTCTGCTTCAGGGTCCTTAGCGCTAGATACAATCTGGCCATCCTTCATGGTCATTTGACGAATACGGATGCGATAATCAGCCTCATCGGAAATCGCCTCTGCTATAATATCCATGGCTCCATTCAAGGCATCTTGTGTGGTATTAACCTCTTTTTGTGGATCAATGTAATCCTTTGCCTCTTCTTCAAGGGAGCGTGAAGTCATCTGAAGCAAGATGATATTTGCCAAAGGTTCTAATCCTTTTTCCTTGGCAATCATGGCTCTAGTCCTTCGCTTTGGCCGATATGGACGATAGAGGTCTTCTACTACAACCATGGTCATAGCCTCTTCAATCTGTGCCTTTAACTGCTCTGTCAGCTTCCCTTGCTCTTCGATACTTGATAGTACCTGCTCTTTCTTCTCCTGAAGATTGCGTAGATAGGTCAGTCGCTCTGATAGCTTACGAAGCACTTCATCATTCAAAGACCCTGTTGCTTCCTTTCGATATCTAGCAATAAAAGGTATGGTATTGCCTTCATCGATCAGCCGCACCGCCGCCTCTGCACTACTAAGTTTGATTTCAAGTTCCTTGGCAAGTTGTTTTATAATATCCAAAATCTATCTTCCTCCATTTTCATCATCACTAGTCTCATATCTATAAGCAGTCAAATTAAGATAAAAAGATTCCTGGGTCTGCACTACATAAGGTATCAGCCACAAAAATCCTATTCCCAAAGAAAGAAGGCCTAAGATATACAAGCCAATAAAACTGATATGCAGTCCTAAATAGTAAAGTCTGTGACCTTTCATCATTTGTCTGCTTTGACGAAGAGCATCAGATACATTATACTCATAGTGATCTAAGCAAAGTTCAAAGGCTGTGGCATGATTTAAGAGAACAATCAAAAATAAGATGCCCCATAATAGATGCAAGAGAGCAAAAATCACATAATAGGTAACCGTATCCGTATAATTCGTTCCTATGGCTGCCCAAATCAGGCGTGGAATCTGAAATACATAATTGATGATGGTAAAAAATAATGCGATCTTGATCAGCTGATTGCTTTGATTTTTGAAGGCATAAAATAGGTCCTTAAAGCTGATGCTGTAACCTCTCGCAATGGACAAGTGCATATGCTTTAGGCCGATAAATAGCATCGTTGCAAGCAAAGTGATGATCAAATTGGCTATGATTCCTGTGACAATAGTCACGTAGGATGTTGCATTTAGCATCATAATAGAAAATGGTGCACTCAGCACTGTAACAAGTAATAGTAAAATCACAACACTTCCTACTACTGTCTGGTATGAGCCATCTAAGGTAGCTCTTGCATTTGCTTTATAATCTGAAAATTTTAAATTCATAAAGGAAATCCTCTCTAAACTATGAATAAATATAAGTTCACTTATGGCGATAAAATCATATATATAATTGGCTGGCTTATAGCAGTAGCCATGCTAACGGTCTATATCATAAGCAAGGTCCTAGGCCACGCTCCGTCCTTACCTGCCTGCCTCTTCCACACGATTACAGGCTACTACTGCCCCGGTTGTGGTGGTAGCCGGGCGATTCTTGCCTTTTTTCACGGCTATCTGATTTCAGCATTTTGTTATCATCCGGTGGTAGCTGTATTTTTCGTTGGATATTTTGTCTATATGTTTCTTACCAGCCTTCACCTCTTGAGCAAAGGGCGCACTTTATTGATTCACGCCCGCCCCATCTATCTGTGGATTCTTCTCATCCTTACCATTAGTAATTGTCTGGTAAGGAATCTTGTACTAGCCATCTGGGGCATCCATCTCCTATAAGGTGTCTTGGTTAATCATCTGGGTATAGATTTCATTGAAATGTTCCAAATAATAGCGAACACTTCCATATTGGCTTATAACGGAGGCTAAGCTCACCACAATCATAACTCCCACAATCACAAAGGAGATGACTGCAATTATAATGCTGATCTTGGAGGTCCTAGGCAAAGTCTTTTGGCTGCCTTTCGATAAGCAGGCAAAAAGTATAGCGAGGGCTCCAAAAATAAAGCTGGTATAAACGCAGCAGCATGTCACAAGACCTACAATGCTCAAAGCTAAGGCTGCATTCATAAAGGTAATATTTGTCCTATTCATTATCCTCTTCCTCTTTTTTTCAAATTATAAGAAGTGTAACATAACTTCATTTATTTTACAAAATCTACAAATGAAATCCGCCCCACGAAAATAGCACATCTCGTGAGGCGGTATGTATTTTATTTTGCTGTAGGATTGAGTGGCTCTAAGTCTGGCTTGGTAATTGTATAAGTTGCAATTGCCGTAGTCTTCTTTCCACTAGTGGAATTGGTCACTTCATATTTTACTTTATAGCTTCCTTCGGTTGTAAAGGTATAAGCCTTGGCCTGGCTTGCAGAAAGATTTTTATAAGTAACTCCCTCATCAGAAGAGATGGAGACTACAATCTTACTAGTAAGGCTGCTTCCACTTACTTTCTTGGCTTTGATCCCCTCTAAGAGGTTGATGCTTTGAGAAGTAAGCGCTGTATTTTCCGTCATGACACCACTTAGGATTGGCTTCTTGGTATCTTTTACCTTAAGGGTAAGAACCTTGCTAGCCGACCTCTTTCCATTGTGAGGATTGGCAACCTTAAATTTGAGCTTATAGGTTCCTACTTTAGACAAAGTCATATGCGTTGCAGAAGCCTTTAGCTTCTTATAGCTGGTCTGGCTAGGTTTTTTCACATAGACTTCTACCTGATCCTTTAAGTTGGTTCCATCTACTGTCTTTGCCTTTACATAGCTTCGTAGCTTGTAATTTGAGTTATATTCTTTAATCAAAGAGGTCTTGCTTAGGCTAATGGTCGCTTTCTTATTGTCTACCACTTTGATCTTAATGGTCTTTTTCTTGGTATGTCCTAGAAGATCCGTTACTTTGTAAGTGATCTTGTAGGTTCCAAGCTTTTTGGTATTGACCTTTCCCTTCACCTTGACCTTCTTAGTAATATCTTCTCCCGTAGAGCTAATTGCACTAACTCCCGCAAGCTTTTTCCAGGTAGAACCATAATTGATTTCTTTATCTACTTTGGATATATCAATCTTTGGTTGCTTTTTCATGTAAGGATTGTTCTCGTCTGGGTCTGTTGGATCCCATCCCATTCGTGAAGCAGTGCTTACCTTCATGGTCTTTGGCTTGCCTAGAGGGTCGTCCTTACTAGTTCCAGCGAAAATCGTCACCTTCGTTCCTACCGGACAATTGTCATAGATCCACTTGGAGTCTTTTACCGTAAGTCTTACACAACCATGGGAGGCTGTGGTTCCTAGCTTATTATACTGCACTGTGGATTGAGAATTCTTGGTCTGGCTATAGTACCATACGGAATGGAACAAGATGCTTCCTGTGATTCTCGTAGAATATTGTCCGTAGCTTGGTCCATCAAGCAATTTCCAGCGATATTTTGCCTTGGTATAATAAGTTCCCAAAGGGGTATTCGCCCCTCCGCAAGAAGCTGTCATGGCTTTTACCGCCTTGTCCGTCTTCGCATTATAGACCGTTACAACATTGGTTGCACGGTTGACCTTGATATAATAGCTCTTGCTTGCTGCCTGAGCACTGGCATTGGGACTTGCTGCAAATGCTCCTGTGGCCACTACGCAAATAGCCAATATCATAGCAATAATTTTTCTTGCTTTTTTCATCTCTCTTACTCCTAAATAAGTCTTAATCCTTAATAAACATATCATGAACAGCCTTGGTTGCTCTGTCTGCATTTTCTTCATCTACCAAGACCGTAATACGAATCTCTGATGTAGAAATCATACGAATATTGATTCCAGCATTGTATAAAGCTTCAAACATCTTAGAGGCTACTCCTGCATTGGTCTGCATTCCAGCACCGATTACAGATACCTTGGCAACTTCTTTGCTGCATTCTATGCTTTTAGCTGTTAAAGCTTTCTTGTTTTCTTCTAAAATAGCAACGGTTCTGTCTGCATCTTCTTCTGATACTGTAAATGAAATGTCCTTCTTATCATCTCTTCCAATAGACTGAAGAATGATATCTACATTGATATTATTTTTTCCAAGTAAATGGAAGATCTTAAATGCAACTCCAGGATAATTGTCTAGTCCCATCACTGCAATTCTTGCTGTATTTTTATCTGTTGCAATACCATTAACTACCATACTTTCCATCTTTGTTACCTCCTTGACTACGGTTCCTTCTGCTGTACTTAAACTAGAGCGTACCACTAGCTGTACTCCATATTTTTTTGCTAATTCTACCGAACGGTTGTGTAATACCTGGGCTCCTAAGGTTGCCATCTCAAGCATTTCATCATAGGTAATCTCCGGAAGCTTCTTTGCTCCTTCTACCTTACGAGGATCTGCTGTATATACACCTTCCACATCGGTATATATCTCACATGCATCTGCATGAAGTGCAGCAGCTAATGCAACTGCAGTGGTATCAGAACCACCACGTCCAAGGGTGGTAATATCATCATACTTATTGATTCCCTGAAAACCTGTCACAATAACAATGCGGCGATTGTCTAATTCGTGCTGGATACGGTCGGTATCAATTCTCTTGAACTTGGCATTGCCATAGGTAGATGTTGAATGCATCACTACCTGAAATGCGTTCAAAGAAATAGCCTGAACTCCCAAGGAAGCCATTGCCATTGCCATAAGAGCCACCGAAGTCTGTTCTCCTGTTGCAAGAAGCATATCCACTTCTCTCTTTGGCATATCTGGATTAATATCTTCTGCCATAGCCAAAAGCTCATCTGTCTTTTTTCCCATCGCTGACAAAACTACAACCACGTCATGACCCTTGTTGTAGTCTTCAATACAACGCTTTGCAACATTGAAGATTCTTTCCTTATCGGCTACTGAAGTACCACCGAATTTTTTTACTATTAACATCATATCCTCCTATTATTAAGCACGAATCATCTGAATAATATCCAACTTGAGTGCTTTTTTGTCATACTCTTCCTCTGTCATTTCTTCTGTCAAGAAGCCAATTTCATCTGTTATTCCATCCACGACAATGTATTCCACATTGCCAAAAGCCTGTTCTATTGCTGCTTTTTCCTGCTTCGTTCTAACAAAGAATCGGTAGGAAGCTTGCTTGTAATCCACTAGCTCTAGCTCCTCTTCCTTCCATTCCACAAAGAGGTGGCGATGTAAGTTCATAGCCAATTCTACAACATCAGCAACTACTGCACTAGCAGTAGGAAGCTTGCCGGCTCCACTACCATAGAACATGCCATCTCCTAGCATATTACCATGAACAAATACTGCATTGAATACATCATTCACACCATAAAGTGGATGGTCTGCAGATAACAATCTAGGTGCTACAATTGCCATGTAGCTATCCCCAATCTTTTTGCTCGTTGCAAGAAGCTTAATCGCTCTTCCCATGGCTTTTGCATATTTGATATCCGTTGCTGTGATTTTAGAAATTCCTTCGGTATGAATCTTTTCAAAATTCACTTGCTGTCCCGCAACAATAGAAGTTAAAATCGAAATCTTACGGCAAGCATCAAATCCTTCTACGTCTGCAGTCGGATCTGCTTCCGCATAGCCCTTTGCCTGAGCTTCTTTTAGCACTTCCCCATAATCGCATCCTTCGAAATACATCTTGGTCATCATGTAGTTGGTCGTACCATTTAAGATACCCGTGATTTCCTCAATGACATCGGCGGTTAAGCAACTATTCAATGGACGAATAATTGGAATTCCTCCTCCTACGCTCGCCCCAAATTGGAAGTTCACATTCTTCTCCTTGGCAAGCTGCAGCAACTGTGCTCCCTTGGCTGCTACCAGGGCTTTATTGGAGGTGGTTACGGACTTGCCTGCTTCTAGAGCTTCTTTAACAAAAGTATAGGCTGGCTCAACTCCTCCCATTGCTTCTACCACAATATCAACCTCAGGATCATTTGCAATAATGCTATAATCATGCACCAAAATGCTCTCTACTGGATCATTTGGAAAATCTCGAAGGTCAAGGACATATTTTACACAAATGTCATCCCCAATCTTCTGTTTTAACTTGTGGTTATTTATTTCGATGACTTCTTTTACTCCAGAACCAATGGTTCCATAGCCTAAAATTGCAACATTTATCATATTGTATTACTCCCTTGCTAATATTTTGATGGAATGGACTCCCTTTCCTGCTTCTAATTCATGCATCATCTGATTCATATCTAAAGTCTGAGATAAGACTTCAACGCTCAATGTCAAGGTAGCAATCCCATTTACTGGAATACTTTGGTGAATGGTCAAAATATTGGCCTTGGCCTTAGCTACCACCTTTAAGAGGTCTGACAACAGCCCTGGTTCATCGTCCATCTGCATGATCAATGTAATGGTTCTTCCCTTAGCATTGTCATGAAATGGAAAAATGTCGTCCTTATATTTATAAAAAGAACTTCGGCTAATCCCTACCCGTTCCGTTGCCTCTTGGACCGATGGAACGCGGCCAGAATCAATGAGACGCTTTGCTTCAATAACCTTCAGTAACACCTCTGGCACAGCCTTTTCTCTCAGCACATAGAATCTTTGTTTATCTTCCATTGCTTTCATCCTTTTGTTTTTCTACCGTGTACACTTGTACTCGTAGAAAAGATACTAACACAAATCCATGGAAAATGCAATGAAGTTACGAAAAGGCTTTTTTCAGAGCTTCTACCACCTTAGGATATTGCATAAAATGAGATGCTTTCACAAGTAAAGTATCCCCCTCTACGACATAAGCCATCAAGCCTTCTATAAGCTCTTCTAGTGTATCATATTCTTTCACATCTTTTAACTCTTTTGCGCCTTTTGCTATTTCTTTTGAAAGAGTTCCGCAGACAAACAAGGCCTCGATCTCTTGACTTGCTGCATATTGGCCCACTTCATAGTGCAAAGATTTTTCTTCTAATCCAAGCTCTCCCATATCTCCAAGCACGGCAATGCGCCTTGGCGACTGGGCTGCTAATACCGACAAAGAAGCCTTCATAGACATAGGATTGGCATTGTAACAATCGTCAATGATGGTAATCTTATCTGTCTTTACAAAATTGCTTCTTCCTGAAATCGTTTTGACCGTCTCGATTCCTGCCTTGATTTCCTCTTTGCTTAGTCCAAGTTCCTTGCCTACAGCTGCTGCAGCTAAGGCATTTGACACATTGTGACTGCCAGGAATAGGAATCTTCACCTCAATCCTCTCTGCCGGAATCTGTAGATGAGCATAAATGCTATACGCATCTTGACTTTCTATGGCATCTCCATAGAAGATTCTTTGTCCATCAATGCCAGCATCTAAGAGATGGTCTTTTCGATTCTTTTCCTTACAAAAATAAATCGGCTCTGTTACCTTTGTTCCTTCTAACTGACAAAGCTTTTCATCATCACCATTTAAAAATGCTTTCACCGGATTTGTCACTACATCAAAGACTTCTGATTTTGCCTTTAATACACCATCTAGATTGTGTAGATTTTCTAAATGGCATGGGCCAATATTGGTCATTACCACATAGTCTGGATTGGCAATTTTGGCCAATCTAGACATTTCACCAAAGTCAGAAATTCCCATTTCAAGCACAGCAATTTCATGTTCTTCTTCAATACGAAAGATAGTAAGAGGAAGTCCTACTTCGTTATTAAAATTCCCATCGGTTTTTAGAACTTTATATTTTTGGCTCAAGACCGAAGCTACCATTTCTTTGGTACTCGTCTTGCCGACACTGCCAATAATTCCTACCACCTTGCAGGATAAGAGAGAGCGATAATATTCTGCTAGATCCTTTAAAGCCTGATAGGTGGATTCCACCAAAATATAAGGTTCTTCTGCCTGGGTCAACTTGTGCTCTGTAAGACAGATGGCCCCACTTAAAACCACCGTATCAATAAAGTCATGGCCGTCAACCCTTGCTCCCTTCAGGGGAATAAACAAGGTCTGTTTGCCTGCTTGTCTGCTATCCGTGGTCACATGGCATATGGTATTGTCCTGGTCCTTCACACTGCCAAAATAGGTACCATGGCAGCCATAGGCAACTTGGGAC
>CAVJBW010000019.1:0-4290 GCA_963647625.1 Lachnospiraceae bacterium | reverse complement strand
TGGGACAAAGTCAACTCTTTCATGAGATCTTCCTCCTAGCTAGAAAGGCCGGCAAATGATTCTGCCGACCTTATTTATATTTCTATTGGTTATTTTTTATGGATACTTTTATAATTTCTTCACACAGCTGATGAAAATCAATGCCTACAGCTGCTGCCTCTTGAGGCAATAGAGATGTTGGAGTCATTCCTGGAAGAGTATTGGCCTCTAAGCAATACATTCTCTCCTGTGCATCTAGCAAAAAGTCCATACGGGCATAAGTATTTAAGCCTAGGACCTCAGCTACTTGCTGGGCATACTGCTGCATCTTTTGTGTAATTTCTTCGGATAAGTTGGCTGGGCAGGTCTCCACAGCTGCTCCCTGACTATATTTGTTCTTATAGTCATAAAAGCCTTCTACTGGAGCAATTTCAATAACAGGAAGTGCTTTTCCATCTAACACGCCTACCGAAAATTCTCTTCCCTTTACATATTCTTCTACAACCACCTGGTCCTCATATTGAAAAGCTTCTTGTAAAGCTGCTTCATATTCTTCTATGGTCTGTACAATAGAAACTCCTACGCTAGAGCCTCCACAGCATGGCTTTACTACACATGGCAAGGATACCTTGCATTCCTCTAATGACAGAGGCTGATCCTTGGAGATGGCAATGCCTCTCGGGGTAGGAATCCTAGCTCCTTCAAATAAGGTCTTGGAAATTCCCTTATCCATGGCTAGGGCGCAAGCCATATAGCCACTTCCTGTATAAGGAATCTCTAGTAAGTCCAATGTTGCCTGAACCTTACCATTTTCCCCATCTTCTCCGTGAAGTGCCATAAAGACCAGATCTGCATATTTGCAAAGTTCTAATACATTAGGTCCAAAGAAACCATTGGCCTTTTCTTTTCCTTTGCGCATGGCCTTTACCTGATCAATATTTGGAGACTCTTCTTTAATCTGACCTGCCTGGGCAGAGGCTTTGTCGCACTGATCAAATACTGCCTCATAATCCTGGCCCTCTAGATCAATTCCCAAAAATACATCTAGCAAAAGCGCCTTGTGACCATTGTCTCTTAAGGCCTTCGCTACGTTGGTTCCTGAAATCAAAGAAACATCTCTTTCGGTACTCAGTCCACCTGCTAATACTACAATTTTCATAGGATCAATCCTCCAAAATACTAGTCGTTACAACGATCTAGAAGCTGCTGCCATCTTCGATCGACTTCCTGCTGAAAAGCTTCGATTAAGTCTTCATTACCCTTTTTGAACAAATGCTTAAATCTTCCTTGGGATTTTAAGAATTCTTCAATTGGCAATTTTTTCTTTGGTTCATAGTTCAAGATCCATTTGCCATCTACCACTTCAAACAATGGCCAATAGCAAGTCTCTACCGCTGCCTTGCAAATATCGATAATATCTGCAGTTTCATAACGCCATCCTCTTGGGCATGGAGCCATAATATTTAAAAAGGCAGGTCCCTTGGTATAAATTGCTCTCTCAGACTTGATATGTAAATCCTTAAAATTCTGAACGAAAGTAGTCTGAGCCACATATGGAATGTGGTGAGCAGCCAATATTTCTGCAAGATCCTTGCGGTATTGAGGCTTTCCTGCAGACTGACTTCCTACAGGAGTCGTGGTTGTATCTGCATACATAGGTGTTGCGGAAGAACGCTGGATTCCAGTATTCATATAAGCACCATTGTCATAACAGACATAAGTAAAATCATGACCACGCTCTACCGCTCCTGACAAGGACTGAAGTCCGATGTCATAAGTTCCACCGTCGCCACCAAAGGTGATGAACTTGTAATCGCCCTTGATTTTTCCTTTTTTCTTAAGGGCCTGGTAGGCAGTTTCCACTCCACTCATAGTTGCCCCAGCATTTTCAAATGCATTATGAATATAGCTATCCTTGTAGGATGTATATGGATAAATAAATGTGGATACCTCAAGGCAACTCGTGGCATTGCCTACAACTGCATGATCTTCGTCATGCAGGCCTCGAAGTACATTACGTACTGCAATAGAACCACCGCAGCCTGCACACATTCTATGTCCCGGAGCCAAACGTTCCGGTTTGCTCATGGTTTCTCGAAAATTATATGCCATCTTCCCGGACCTCCTTACTGTCTTGTTCCAACAAAACGATATTCGTCAATTGGCGCCTTTCTTTGGGCCAACTGTGCAAGCTCGTCTAAAATCTGTTCTACATGTTCCTCTAAAATATCACGTCCACCAAGTCCGTAGATATAATTCATCGCTGGAATATCAAGGCGCTGGGTGTATAAAGCACTACGAAGTTCTGCCCCCAGTGGACCACCCATATCAGAAAAACTCTCTGCACGGTCCATAACTGCAATGGCTTTTACATGAGAAAGTGCCTGGGCAAGTTCTTTGCCTGGGAATGGTCGAAAGAGGCGAATCTTGATAACTCCCGCCTTGATTCCCTTGTCTCTCATACGATCTACTAGCTCTTTTACGGTACCAGCTGCAGAAGATATAATTACAAAGGCATACTCTGCATCTTCCATACGATATTCTTCAAATAATCCATAGGAACGGCCGGAAAGCTTTTCAAAATCCTTAGCCACCTCTAATACCACCTCTTTGACATGGCTCATGGCTTCCGCCTGGGCTCTTTTTGCCTCAAAATAATAAGGTGCGGTTGCATAAGGTCCTACTGCATAAGGATCTGCTTCATTGAGCAAATAGTTCTCTGGCTGAAACTCTCCTACAAAGTCCTTTACTTCCTGATCTTCTAAGACTTCAATATTCTCAATGGCATGAGAAGTAATAAAACCATCCTGGCAAATCATAATTGGAAGCTTTACGTCCTTATGTTCGCTGATACGATAAGCCTGTACAAAATTGTCATAGGCTTCTTGGTTGTTCTCTGAATAAATCTGAATCCATCCCGAATCTCTTGCTCCCATACTATCAGAATGGTCTGCATTGATATTGATTGGTCCTGTCAAGGCACGATTGACTACTGCCATAGCAATAGGAAGTCGATCAGAGGCAGCCACATATAATAGCTCCCACATAAAGGCCAATCCACAAGAAGAGGTTGCCGTAACTGCTCTTGCTCCAGCGGCTGAAGCACCAATGCAGGCACTCATAGAACTGTGCTCTGATTCCACTGGGATAAATTCTGTATCTACCTGACCATTGGCTACAAAATCACAGAAATACTGTGGGATTTCTGTTGATGGGGTAATTGGAAATGCTGCCATAACATCTGGATTAATCTGTCTCAAAGCAAGTGCTACTGCTTCATTTCCTGACATTCTATCTTTCTTAGCCATTTATGCTTCTCCTCCCATCTCAATTGCTCCAAATGGACATACCTTTGCACAGATTCCGCATCCTTTGCAATGATCAAAGTCAAAATCTGTTCTCTTTCCTTCTATTACAGGAATGGACGAATCCGGACAGACTGGAATGCAAAGAAGACACTGTCTGCATTTGTCTGCGTGGTAAATAGGATCAATGGTTCGCCACTCTCCTGTATGAAACTCAACGGAATTGCCGCTTCCTGCAATCCCCATTCCTTCTGTTAGATCTTTATAAGAAACTTGTTCGTGTAATTTTGAAATATCTGTAGCCATACTACACCTCCGCTAAGGCTAGTTTTAAAGCCTTCATATTTCCTTCAATCACTTCTGGCTTAGAAGCGAACTTATGAGAAAAGGACTTGTTCATCTCTTCGATAAAACGCTCTTCCTCCATAATGCCACACACCTTAACAATCGCTGCTAGCATTGGAGTATTTGGAAAATACTTACCCAAAGCTTCAATAGAAATTCTTCTAGCATCAATCAGATAGACCTTTCCTTGATAACCCTTTAGGTGTGGCATGATTTCCTCTAGACTTCTAGCTGTATTAATGACAATGGCGCCCTGTGGGCTAAGTCCCTTGGTTACATCTACTGCTTCAAGCAAGGTTTCATCTACCACCACAACATAATCAGGATTGTAAATATTGGCATGCATACGAATCTGCTTGTCACTAATTCGATTGTAAGCTGTAATCGGTGCCCCCATACGCTCCGGACCATATTCCGGAAAGCCTTGTACATATTTACCCGTCTCAAAGGCTACATCCGCTAAAAGCAAAGCAGCTGTCTTCGCTCCCTGACCACCACGTCCGTGCCATCTGATTTCGATTGTCTCTTTCACTGGTTTCATCCTTCCTTAATCTGTGAACAAATGTACTTCCCTCACAGACATTTTGTTTAATCTTTCTCTAATCTATGTCAACACATTAGTATTCCTATTATATAAAAAAAAAAATCATATGTCTATGGT
>CAVJBW010000018.1:8947-14061 GCA_963647625.1 Lachnospiraceae bacterium | reverse complement strand
CTTCCAGCAATCTAGAACAAACCTGGAAGGACTTTTGCGGCACCAACAACTGGGATTATAGCGACTTGTATTTGTTTAATGAGGAAAGTCAGTATATTACCGTATCTGGGGAAACAGGCACCACAGACTCTATTCAAGGAGCCTATACAGAAGGCTACCAAAAAGGAGAGCCGATGGTAACTAGTTATTATTCCAAGGACGGTATTCGAAAGGTGGTATTTGCCCTAGATCTAACCAATCCCATTAAGGTAGAGGGCACTACTTATACCGGTCTTGCAGTTAGCTATGAGAATGCAACCCTAGAAAGTATATTGACAGACAATGTATATAATGGATCAAGTGATTGCTATATCATAACAGGGGATGGCATGGTGCTTTTATCCTTAGAGCCAAAGACTGAAATGACAGAGCATATCGACAATTTATATCGTTATTTTGAGAAAAATCTAACCATAAAAGATGGACAGATCTCACAAGTCATTGATGATATGCAAGATACAATGACAGGTGGAGAGGTTTGTGATTATAAGGGGAAGCCTCTTTATGTTGTCTATCAGCCTGTGGGAATTAGTGATTGGTCGATCGTAGGAATCATTGAGGAAAGCGTAGTAGATGCCAACATGAAAGATATCGTGCACTTTTCTAGACGCATGATTATGGTCCTAGGCGGGGCGTCGGCATTAGCTATTATATTGATCATAGTGTTGATTAGTTATAGCCGGCTGAGGAAGCAAAAGAGAGAGAAGAGTCAGCTAAAGAATCGTATTGATGTTACAGAACAGCTATTTGCCAGCATGGCCCAGATTGTAGACCGCTTCTTTGTGGTGAATCTCGAAGCAGATACTTATGAATACCATGAGCAAAATAGTGATGAAATCCTTTATTCACAGCAAGGAAATTATCAAAAACTGCTAGAAGAAATATCTTCAAAGTATATTATCCTATCGGATACGGAGCAGCTTAAGCTCTCAAAAATGCTTTCAAGAGAGTATCTGCGAGAAGTGATTGTATCAAAAGAAGACAGTCTAAAGTTCGAATATGCTGGTCGGGGAGAAAATATCTACAAATCCATGCATGTCATTCCAGTAGAGTGGGATCATAAGGATCAGCTAGTCAAGGTACTTTGTGTTTCTCTCGATATTGGTCAGAAAATAGAACTAGAAAATATGGCCAATACCGATGGCTTAACAGGGCTATATAATGAGCGTTACTTTAGTCATATTCTCGCGAAAAAAGAAAAAGAAAAGCAACCATTTACCTTGTACTATATAGATTTAAACAAATTCAAGCCGATCAATGATACCTATGGTCATGATGTGGGAGATCAATTGTTGAAATTGGTGGCCAAGAGACTGAAGGAATGCGTTCGAGAAAAAGATTATGTCTTTCGTATTGGGGGAGATGAATTCACCATTATCGTTAGTGCTGATTTAAGTGAAAAATGGCAAAAAGAAATGGTGGGTCGTATCAAGAGCACCATTTCCAAGCCTTATGAAATTGAGGGGAAGGATCTGATGGTAACCACTTCTTGTGGATATGCCACTTATCCAGAAGATTCCCACCAGTGTAGTAAGATTCGAATCCTAGCAGATCAGAGAATGTATCAGGACAAAGAAGAAGAACACAGGCAAAGATAACAAAGGAAGCATAGAAAAATGAATATAAGACGAAAAAGAATCAAACAATGGCTGATATTAATTATCAGCCTATTTATTATGGCATTTGGAGTGGCCTTTTCCGTAAAGGCTCATCTAGGAACCTCTCCTATTTCTAGTTTTCCCAATGCGGTAAGTGAATTTACCCCTCTCACCATAGGAAATGTGACCATCTGTATGCACCTGGTCTTGATCTGTCTGCAGATCGTGATTTTACGAAAAAGGTATCAGTGGCTACAGCTGATTCAGTTGCCTCTTGCCATTATCTTTGGTTACTTGACAGATCTGTGCGTGTGGATTACGCAGCATATTCATTACTCTAATTATCTAGAACAGTGGATCTTGTGTGTGATCGGTATCTTCCTAGTAGCACTAGGGGTCAGTGGTGCAGTGGTCTCTAAGACCACAGTGCTTGCAGGAGAGGGATTCTCTCTGGCAGTTTGTCAAGTGACAGGAATGCAATTTAGCAAGATGAAGGTCATCTTTGATATTTCCCTTGTGGTCCTTGCAGTGGCAGTATCTCTGATTTTCACCGGTCATGTAATCGGAGTTCGAGAAGGAACTCTAGCAGCAATGATCTTTGTAGGAGTCTTATCTCGTCTTATGATTGGACCTTTAGAGAAGAAATTGAAAGTCTAGTCTACTCAACTGTATAGCAACAAAACTCCACAAAAAGCACAAAAAACAAGGTGGAAATCATGCCGAGAACAGCTAATTAGGGGAAAAGTGCCAAAAAACCAAAACATAATTGACGAAACTAGAGAATACAAGTTAGAATAAGGCTGTATCTTTATGAATTATTTGTGAACAAATAGACAATTTGTGACAAATAATTAATGAAAAACTATTCTATAAAGAGAGGGAAATGAATATGAAGAGTAAAAAACTTCTAGCTACTGCTACAACAGTTGCAGTGGCTGCAACAACAGTACTCGGTGGGGCTTCTGTTGCATTCGGAGCAACTGCTCATTCTAAGACAGCGATTACCACAAAGAAGTTCTGGACTGCACCAACTAAGGCTAAGACCATTGATGGCAATACCATCACAACAGCCGGCCATCGTGCAGCACAGACCTTGGTTGAAATCGTAGGTCTTAATAATAGAGCAGAGCAGAATATGGCTGGTAACCCAGACGGTATTGCAGATGGTGCAGGAGATCAGGATGATCCAGCAGATAACATCTGGACAAAGAAGTCTGGTATGTACAGCACTTATCAGACCGCTGGAAGCAACTGTAAGATCCTTGGTGTCTTTGGTTCTGATAACAATACCAACCCAGACCCATACTACTATAACTACTTCTATAATCTGTATGCTTTGGATAATGGATTAGACCTTACTGCAGAAGATCAGGAAGTATGGAAGGTTTCTACAGAAGGTATTTCACCAGACCATGCGGACGTAGAAGGATTTACCTTAAGAGATTCAGGAGATATTGATATCTCACCTTCAATCTACTCTAAGGCAGAGATCTTAATTGGTCAGCAAGCTTATTCATCAATAAAAAGTAATAGTCTAGGAGGCTATGATGGTGCTACTACTACAGCAACTACTTATGCAGGCTATTTAACAGAACTTAGAAAATTAGCAAAGTCTAGTAATGTACAGAACAGTAGCAAGTTCTCTACTTATAGTTCAGACAACTATCAGCCACTAGTTGTAAAATATGCATATCAGACCGTCTATGCAGAAGGAGAATCTCTCCAAAGACTTGCAAGCGCAATGAATGCAATGAGCACCAAAAATGCAACGGTTGATTTAACTGCTTTAAATAAAGGCAAAACAAACACCATCGCAGTAGTTGGTGAGGATGGAAACCTTCAGACAACAGGCACCGTTAAATTAACCAATAGCGGAACACAAGGTCGTTATGGTAATCCACTTGAAACAGCCAATGACTACATGCTTTATGTAAAGGGTCTTTCTTCTTATGTATATAAAGAAGCAACCAAAAATAATGGTAAGCTCAAGACCGTTGTTGTCATTGATCCTTGTACCTTGTCAAATTATGACGCATCAAGTGCTTCTAAATCAGTAACTTGGGCAGGTGACAATAAGAATTATGTTGTCGCTTATGACAATACAACAAGTACTGGTCGTGCAACCAACTGCCGTATCGCGGAAGCATTGGAAAATGTTACAATTAACCTAGCAACAGCTTATGCTCATGGAACCAATGGCTATACAAAGGATACCAAAAAGGTCCTTTCTACGGATTCAAAACTTAGTGGAGCAACTAAATGGGATAAGGGAAGTACTTATGCTATTTCTCTTGATGTTGTAAAAGAAGCTGATGTTATTGTACTTCAGGGTATCCAGTCTGATATTGGAACTATGAGTGCAGATCAGTTTAAAGCAAATATGAAAGCACTAGGATATGAACTTGATAAAGATGTTATCATTGCAGAAGAAAATCCACAGTGTGTATATGGTATGACCTGTAACTCTGTAGAATCAGGACTTGCTTATGGTTTCTACATGGGATATGTATATCCAGAAATTCTTGATCCAGTAGATGCATCTGCATATTTCTACAAGAAAGTCTTACATGTAAAGGATTCTTCACTACAGAGCTTTATGAATGAAATGATTGCAGATGGTGTTAAGAATGCAAAGATCTGGAGCACTGGAGCAGACAATTCTTCTACTACTCTTTCTGCAGGATGGGAAGCTAAGATTACCAATTCTATCCAGGAAGGTGTTAACTGGTATAATAATACAGCAACAGATGCTCAGAAGAATGCATTGTACTTTACAAAGGCAGGAAAATCTGGTTCTGGAAAGGGAATTATTGGTGGTGATGGAACAATCACTTCTTATACCGACGAAGGTGGAATCTTTACTTCTTATGATGAAAAGAATACCAATACAATCTTAAAGGCTACTACTTATGATTTGAGCAAGGCTAAAGTAACAGTTAAGAATGCTACTTATACAGGCAAAGCTCTTACACCAGCAGTTACTGTAAAGGTTGGAGACAAGACCATCGATGCTGCTAATTATAAGGTTGCTTACAAGAACAACAAGAGTGCTGGAACAGCTACTGTAACAATTACAGCTGCAGGAAAGTCAACCTATGGAACAGCAAAGGCTACTTTCAAGATTGCAAAGGCTTCTCAGAAGATCAAAGCAAGCGTAAAGACCAAGACTGTTAAGTATTCTAAGTTAAAGAAAGCTTCTCAGCTTGTAAAATCAATCAGCGTTTCAGGTACTAAGGGCAAAGTAACTTATGCAAAGGTATCTGGCTCAAGCAAGCTTACTGTTAAGTCTTCTGGCAAGATTAAGGTAAAGAAGGGTACTAAGAAAGGTACTTATACCGTAAAAGTTAAGATCAAAGCAGCAAAAACAGCTAATTACAATGCCGCTACAGCTAAGACAGTTACTGTAAAGGTAAAAGTAAAATAATTTTATAAGAACATTATAAAGTTAAGAAAGTGGGGGCATATTTATGCGCCCAC
>CAVJBW010000018.1:6966-8937 GCA_963647625.1 Lachnospiraceae bacterium | reverse complement strand
CACTTTCCTTTATAAAAAGAATATTATATGATAGGCATGGGTTTAGACAAAAGAGGAGATGAAGGCTATGAAAAGACAAAGAAATAAAATAATAAGTGTCCTATTAATCGGCATGATTACGTTTTCTCTTACAGGTTGTAAGGAAACCGATGTCCTAAAGGAAATCGTCTATCGAGATGGGTATGAGGTAGATACCAGTAAGCAGGTTGTAAAAGAAGATAGTCAGGATGCAACCCAAGATGAGAACTTAGATGCCAAGGAAAAGAATACGGATTCTAAGGAGAAAGAAGATAGCAAAGAAGACTTAGCGGTCAAGGATGAGACTGCCCAAGACAATGGAAAGTCTGACAAGCTAAGCAAAGGAGATAATGCTTCTACTTCGGCGGAACATAAGGCCAATCTAGAGAAGAAGGAAGACGGAGAGGACTTCGGTAATCTAGACAATGATCAAGACAGTCAAGAGAATGACACGGAAGAAAATGGTGGGACTAGTAATGAAGATACCGGAGAAGATGAGGGGGCAAAGAAAAAGCCTACTAGCAACAAAAACTCCATAAAAATCACCGACTCTAATGGGGAGGAACAAGAGATCCCAGAGGATGCGGAGACGGTAGTTGCAGTGGGAGAAGCCGCTAGCATGGTAGAGATGCTAGGTGGTAGTGGGAGGCTGCTCGGCAGCAGTGAGAATTTTACCAATAATGCATTGGCAAAAGAAATATTTAAAGATGTAAAAAATGGTAGTGTTGAAAAGTGGTGGAGTGGAAATGGAGCCGATGAAATCAGTGATGCAAATTTCAAGAAGCTGATCAAGGCCCAGCCGGATGTGGTATTTATCATATCTGGAGATAGTTCATTTTCTTCTACACAGCTAGAAAAGCTAGATGAAGAAGGCATCAGCTATCTTACCATTTATCCATTTAACACACCTGAAAATATAAAGAAAAATACCAGTCTTATGGCTAAGGTCTTAGGGGACTTTTCTGTGAAAGATAAGGATCAGAAAAATGCCAGCAAGATGGCAAGCCAGTACAATAAGTGGCTAGATAAAGCCATTGCTGAGTTTGATAAGGATCATTTTGTTGATTATAAAGCGACAAAATATCTAGAAGATGGGGATAAGTGGAATGAACAAGGAGATGGAGTCTATACGCTCTTTGTAGAGCATTACGACACCTCTGCATCAGTAAAAGTGACAGATAATGGCAAGGTCTTAAAGACCATAAAAGGAGGAAGTGCCGCCACCTGCGTAGGCTATAATAGCAGTCCTTTTAGCCATTTTTTAAGCCTGTCAAATGTTGCTAATGTAGGAGCAGCCCTAGGTGAATTCTTAAAAGTATCAGAAGATCAGACCATCTATATCAGTCAATGGACTAAGAAGGATGCAGGAATCTCCATTAGTGGAAAGTACAATGATTACTTAACTTCCTTTGGTTATAGCTCACCGGGACTAAGTGGTCCGGTGCTTTCAATCTTTACCCTAGGCGGTGGATGGGGCAAATCCGATGCAACGGTGCAGCTCGGCTCTTCGGATTACGATACTATCATTGTGGCAAGCAAGGCCATAAAAAGTGAGATGAAAGCCAATGGATACTTGCTTTCTTTCCCATTCAAGGACTATGTAGGAAGTGCCTATGTAGATGATACCAAGATTTCTTATGGGGGCAAGATCATGGAGGCTACCATTGTAGGAAATTATGATATCGAAGTGAATCCGTATGGCGTTTCTTCCTGGTATAAGGGCTCTATTGAAGCACCTTTGGAGATGTACTGGGCTGGTTGGAAGTTTGGAACAGAAGATGTCTCTGAGTCTGACGTAAAGAGTGCAGTGAAGGATTTTTATAACGATTTTTACGGTGCTAGCTTGTCAAGTAGCCAGGTAGACAAGATTCTATCAGGAGATTATGTGCCAAGTTGTAATAGTAAGTAGGGATTATGAGTAAAAAGAAAGAAAAACAAAAGGTTCAACAATCA
>CAVJBW010000018.1:0-6956 GCA_963647625.1 Lachnospiraceae bacterium | reverse complement strand
GCTTCTTCTAGGGAAGATGCTGACGGTCTTAGCCAAGAGAAGGAACAAGACCTTGACTTTGAGGAACTACAAAGGCAGGGAAAGTCTGCCAAGAAAGGCCGCGCTGTCATTCCGGTACTTGTAATCTTGTTGATTGCGATTTATCTAGCATCTGTTCTATTTTTCCTAAGGGGAGACTTGTCAGATTATGATGCTTCCACCTTGATGGTTCAGTATAGCCGTAAAATCAAGGATTTTGTTGGCTGGATTACGGGGAATGGTTCTGAATATGGTATTGCCTTGACGGCAACTAAGTACTTGAATGTAATGTTGGTGGGAATGGCCCTTGCCGCAGCAGGAGCTTCCTATAAGTGTATTTTTAGAAATGTATTAGCGGCACCAACGACGATGGGAGTGCAGGAAGGTGGAATCTTAGGCAACCTTCTCTTTATCGGCATCTTTACGGGAACCGTAGCAGCTAATACTTCATCGATGTCTGGCGTCAATCTTGCCTCGCTACTTACCAAGTACAGCTTTATCCAGGTCTATGGGCAGCAGATCTTTATGTTTGTAGGCTGCTTTGTGGGAGTGGCTATCGTATCCTTTGTGGCTCTTACGGCAGGCAGAGGGACCTTGTCTTCCTCGACCTTGATTTTGACAGGTACTGTAGTCAATGGAGCCATTGCTGGAATTACCGGTGCCATTCAATATCAGATTACGACTTCGGCAGGAGATGATTCTATTATCGATCTTCTCATGGAGATGACCTTGGGAACCTTTCGCAATTCCTATCGTATGCAGCAATTTGTGATTACTTTGATCTGCATGCTCCCATGCTTTATCATCCTATTTGCTACGGCAGACAAGATGAATATCTTTGCCTTAGGAGACGAAGAGGCAAGGGGCATGGGATTGAATGTTCGTAGATTTAAGCTGCTGATCATCATACTTGGTGTCTTTATGACAGCGGTAACGATGGTCTATTGTGGCCATATCTCTTATATTGGATTTATTGTTCCGCAGATCGCAAGCAGACTAGTGGGAAATAATTTTAAAAAGCTATTGCCAGCTTCGATCTTGCTAGGTGGAATTATTCTTATGCTAGTAGAGGATGTGGCAGAGCGAACAGGTATGACATCTGCCCTTAGTGTATTTACTTCCTTTATTGGTGGTATTATGCTGATTTATATTTTGTTTGTAAAGAGAGGACCAGTGCATGAAGCTGTCTCATAAGGAATTTAAGATTCAGTGGAAAAAAGAACAAAAGAAAAAGAAAAGGGGAGTCTTGCTAGGGATTCTTGCATTGGTGATCGTCTTTTTGATCAGTCTTTGCTTTCGCACGCAGACGGTGGGATTTATTCCCAAAGAAACCTTTTTCAATCTATGGGATGGGATAAAGCTTGGACTGTCAACAATCTTTCGGACATCCTATGTCTTAGATGCTAGCCAGGTGCTTAGGGATAATGCTTACTTTGCAGAGTCCATGGAGCGACTAGAAGTTTCCTTTTTTACGGTGGTATCGGGGATGGGACTTGGACTTGCCGGAGCCGTATTTCAGCAGGTCTACAAAAATCCCATTGCCTCTCCAAGTACCATTGGGGCAACTGCAGGGGTGAGCCTAGGCAATATGCTGATGGTTCTTATGTTTTCCTATACAGCAGTCTATATGGTCTTGTACCGTTATATCTATTGCATCGTGATTACCCTTGCAATTATGGTGGCGGTATTGTTGGTAGGAAGGGTGCTAGGACATGCGGCTAAGGAATATTCCGTTGTGGAGATGCTGATGTTCGGAAGCATCATTTCCCGAATGATTACAGCCTACAATACTTATACCATGTATACCTTAAATGCCGGAGCTTTTCAGGCTTATCAGCAGTTTAATCTGGGAATCAATCAGACCTTTAGCTTTAAGAGCTTAGGCTTATTTACCTTGATTATGGTGGTATGTATCACTTTGCTTATGAAGATGCGTTTTCGTATCAATAGCGTAGGCCTAGATCCTATGGAGGCAAAGGCTTCTGGGGTCAATATGTGGAGAGAGCGAGTGCTCGTTCAGCTACTAGCGGCCTTGCTGATTGCAGCAGCCTGCATTCAATGTGGTGATGTGGGATTATTTGCCTTGGTAGTGCCTCACTTCGTGAGATTTATGGTGGGCTCTGATTTTAGAAAATTGGCAATTTACTCCACCATCTTTGGTGGTATTCTCCTTTTAGTTATGAGAATTATCACTTGCTTTTTCTTTATGGATGGAGAGACCATACCGGTGAACTTTATTGTATCAATTGTAATGATACCAATCTTCTTTGTTATTATTGCAGTGCATAGGAGGGGATTTGATTGAGACTAGAGCTAAGCAATGTTAGTTGTGGATATAAGAAAAATGAGCCGATTCTAGAAGGAGTAACCTTTGATCTAGAAGATGGGGATATTTGTTGCATCCTTGGACCAAATGGAGTGGGTAAGACCACCCTGTTTAAGACCATACTGGGAATGATTCCGGCCCTTCGGGGACAGATTTCCCTAGACGGGGATGACATCTCTAAGTGGAGTGACAGGCAAAGAGCCATGCGAATTGGATATGTAGCCCAGGCTCACGTGCCTACCTTTCCTTATCTGTCAGAGGAGATTGTAATGATGGGGAGATTGGGCCTTGTGGGGCGCTTTTCTCAGCCGTCCCGTCACGACTATCTAGTCGTAGAGCGAGTCATGGCGGATATGGGAATCGACTATCTAAAGGGAAAGCCTTATACAGATATTTCCGGTGGTGAGCGTCAGCTTCTGATGATTGCCAAGGCCTTAGCCCAGGAGCCAGACGTGCTGATTCTCGATGAGCCCACAGCCAATCTAGACTTTGGAAATATGGCTAGGGTCCTGGCAAAGCTAAAAGAATTGGCCCAAGGTGGACTGTGTATCATCTTTACTTCTCATTTGCCAGACCAGGCATTCTTGTGCGAGGCAAAGACCGCCTTGATCTTTCGAAATGAGCCTTTGCTCTTTGGTACTTGTGAGAGGATTATTACGGCACCGAACCTTATGAAAGCTTATAATGCTCCGGTTCAGGTAGCGGAGATTATTGGCGTAGATGGAAAGCCGATTCGAATGGTAGCGCCAAAATTAGACAAGATAAAGTAAAAGGATGTTATGAAAAAAGAGTCACGTAAAAAAGCAATATTTAAATACATAGGCTTAGGAGCATTTTTCTTTGTACTAATCTTTCCAACGAGATATATTAATTCCTTTGCCGGTTATATTGGAATCCTATTTTTGGTGCTGATTTTGGCTTGTTCCCTTGGTGCTATGTGGGTCTTGAAAAAGAGTGTTTCTATAGATTCTCAGATGCAATACCAAAGCTGCATGAGAGGAGAACGCTTGCAAATCGGTCTAAAGGTAGAGAATTCTTCCATCATTATTGCACCTATGGCTACCACCAAGTTCTATCTGTCGGACCTTTTTGGCAATCAGACAGATCAGCAGCAGGTGACCTTCGCTATGGCGGCAAAGACCAAGAATGATTTTGGCTTTCGCACCCATATGAATCATATTGGGGTATTCAAGGTGGGACTAGAAGATCTCTATGTCTATGACATGCTAGGTCTCTTTAAGGTGAAGATTCCTCTTCAAGAGGAATGTGAAATGGTGGTCACGCCACGTCTTCACAATCTAGAGGATTTGATCGAAGAGGATGCGCCGGAGACGGAAGAATTTGACAAGGGAGTCGTGGCCGTTGGTGGTATGGACTATATGGGAGTGCGTGAGTATGCCATAGGTGATTCTATGAAGCAGATCCACTGGAAGCTGTCTTCTCGAAGCGATGGCTACCTCACCAAGCTTACAGAGTCTAATCGTAGAAGTAGTTATGCTATTCTATTGGACTTTGCCGCCCCTCCTTATGAAACGGAAGAGCTTATGGATCTCAATGATGCTTTGATTGAAACGGCACTTTCCATTGTGAATTATCATAGTAAGCAGCATACGGCCTACTCTTTGATCTATTGTGACAAAAACCACAATATTCATCGTACCGTGCCTAAACAGGAAGACTATACGGATCTGGTATTTGATTTTGACAAGATCTATCCGGCTCAAGGTCAGGATTATCCAGATGGAGCCGCCTTGATTGAGGAAGAAGGACACATGGGAAATCAAAGTTCCAATGTGATATTGTGCACGTCAAATGTTTCGCCAGATACCATCTATTCTTTGCTTGGGGTAAAGAGACAAAGGCGCAATCCAGAGCTTTACTATATCTTGCCAGAGAGCTTAAATAGTCGGCAAAGAGAAAAGCTAGAAGCACCTTTATTGCAGCTAGATGAAATGGGGATTCGCTATCATATATTGACAACGAGAATAAATCAGGTGGGATTAGGAGCAGATGAAGAGGTATATTAGGCTCAGGCTGTGGGACTACATTTTATGTACCCTAGCCGCAGCGGGACTTGTAAAAAATATATATAATGGTTATGAGATGACAGATGCCTTGTCTGGTAATTTGCCAGTAATCCTTTTACTTATGGCGATCTTACAGGGGATTTTATTCCTGTTTTGCTACAACAAAAAGTCCAAAAGGATAGGACTGGTGGTGCTCATTGCAGCCGCAGCAGGAATCATTGCCTATATGGCAATCACCCATCCTTTCTTGGATGAGAAAAATACCAGCATGCAGATCTTTTGGGTCTTGCTCTTGGCTGTGGCAGCAGGGTCCTATCTCATTACTCGAACCAGAGTAGGAACCTTTGCCTTCGTGGCAGCAGGCAACTTTGTGGTGGCTGGTGCCGTTTTCTTGGAATTTGGCCTATCCTTGGGAGGCTATCTCATGTTCTTGCTAGCCTCCGTGGCTATGATCTTACTTCGAGTATACATGATGAGCATGGGAATGGTGCAGACAGGAAAGGTTCAGATGAATCGCTATGTCATCCAGATTGGTATGACTTGTGCAGCAGCCTTTGCCGTTGCCGTGTTAATCTTTGTATTTGTCATCTTGCCTTTGAAGCCTCCAACCTATGAACTAAAGCTGATCCAGCAGTTCAAGAGTATGGATGTGATCCACCAGGTAGGAGTATCGAGCTTGCTTCCAGAGCTAGATCCGGACAAGGTCTCTAGTGGGGATGCTGTGAAGGATGAAGAAACCACAGAAGATCCTACCGATGATGAAAATCAAGAGACGGAGAATGTGGACCAAGACAAGGAAAAAGAAAATGAAATCAGCATGAAGGCCCCTAAGGTAGAAGAGGACAAGCAAGAAGAAAATAGCACCAATAAGGATAAGGAGATCGAGGCTCAGGCTATCTCCTATGAGCACCGGAATCTGACTTGGATCATTCTCTTGTGCGCAGCGGTAGCTGCCGTGATTCTTTCTGTCTTTGGTAAGAAATATCAAAGAAGAAAAAGGTATCAGGCCATCTGCCACTTGCCTCGAAAAGAAGGGGTGATTGAGTGCTATCGCCTGATTGAAAGGATCTTGTATAAGATCAAGATTCGAAAGGCGGACCATCTGACGATTGCGGAATTTGCAAGAAATTCAAGGAAATATACCGAAGCTTTTGTCTATAATGAAGGTGGATTTGAGGCCTTAACAAAGATATACTCTAAGGCTTATTATGGAAATGCAGACATATCTGAGGAAGAGTGGCAACTCTTTGCAGATGCTTATGAGGAACTCTATGACAATATCTTAGATGAACTCGGAAAGTGGAAATATATCTGGCTATTTTATAGAATCTAGGGAGGACTTACTATGAAAAGAGGAAAAAAATTAACAGCTCTTGCGCTGGCACTTTTCGTTGCTACTACAAGCTTTTATCTGCCAGCTACTGCCAAGGCTGAGACTAGAAGCAATGATCAGACTCCGGTGGCAGAGCATACTTACAATCTTACCTTTCCAAGTGAGAGGGAAGGTTATGAAATCTTAGAGGTGGATACTCTAGCCCAGACGAAAACGTCCTTAGCAAAGGAGGTTAATACGAAAGCGGTTCTTCGTTATGACGATTATTCTTTTGCCATTGACTTAGGAGAGGACTATGAAAAGACTTCCGATGTTCGAGTCTATGCAGATCAAAAAGAATATAAGCCAGATGCAGATGGAGTCTATACCATAAGCAATATTTCTGCAGATATGACGGTAGAAGTCTTAGGAGTAAGCAATACTCAGACGGTAACACATAGGATTGCCTATGGCACTACAGAGCATGTTACCATCAGCCAGGTAGATGCGGATAATAAAGTGGTAGACAGTAATGCAACGTCTATGCTTGAGGGAGAATATCTTCGCTTTCAAGTCAGTATTGACCAAGGCTATATGAAGGCAGAGAACTTTGCCGTCAAGGATGTAGATGGCAATATTTTGCAGCCAGATGCAGATGGCATCTATACTTTGCAGGTGATGAAAGACCAACAGGTCGAAGTGTCAGGAATCCAGGAAGGACTCTACAAGGTATCCTTTAAAAATTATGACAGCGATTACTTTAAGGTAATGATAAATGGGGAAGAGTTAACGGAGGAGAAAACATTTGAAATAGCCCATGGAGACTCCATTTCCTATAAGATCGAAGCTTTGTCCGATGAAATCACTATTAAAGGCGCTTCTAGTGAGGTCCTCAATCTTCTAGTTTTTGCCAATAAAGAAAATATATGTACCAAACAAATCTCCAAGGTAGGGGATAGTTATTCTTTGGAACTTAAGCCTACAACAGATACCCAGGTTGAAATCAGCAAGGATTTTCATACCATATCTATTGGAAATTATAATGGCTATAGAATAGCTTGGGAGCTTGTTGATCTAGGCAATGGTGGAATGTGTGGCAATGAAGGCGTTTACCAATTTGCCATTCAGCTGAAGGAAGGCTACAAGAACAATCCGGTAGTCGTTGCTAGCAGATTGGACTGCAGCTTAGTCAGCAGCGATAAGGAAAATGGTTATTATCTCTATGAGACCAAGCTGAGCTATTCTCCTGCAGATCGAACCGTCAGCGGAACTG
>CAVJBW010000017.1:1487-14377 GCA_963647625.1 Lachnospiraceae bacterium | reverse complement strand
AAATAAAGTAGGTGAGAGCAGTGACACAAGCAGCAACTAATTATGCAAAAGTCCTGTTTGAAACTGAGACACCGATTGAGGATTTGCGTGAGGGGCTCACTCTTCTAGAGTCCCAAAAGGAGCTAAAAAAGGTTCTAGCCTCCCCAGCAGTTTACCAAGAAGACAAGGTTCGCCTGATTAAAAAAATCTTCCCTAAGAAGATGCAGGCCTTGCTGGTGACTCTTTGTAAATATGACTCTATGTCCATGCTAGGTGAGGTAGTAAAGGCCTATGAAAGTTATCTCAATCAGCTTGAGGACGTGCTAGAAGTTACCTTATATTACGTAACAAAGCCTTCTAAGGAACGCTTAGAAGAGCTCAAAGGCAATTTGCTTAAGAAGTATCAAAAGAAAGATGTTTCTTTTGACCTGGTTGAAGAGCCAAGCTTAATCGGTGGATTTAAAGTAAAAATCGGTGATACAGAATATGATTATTCACTGGCCCGCCAAATCAAGCAGATGAAGCAGGCATTAAATAGGACGGAGGTGAAGTAATTGGCTGCAATTAAAGCGGAAGAAGTCCTTGCTTTGTTAAAGCAAGAGATTGAAAGCTACGAATTCGAATCCCATACCCAAGAGACAGGAAGCGTTATCTGGGTAGGTGATGGAATTGCAACTATTTACGGACTGGACCAGGTCATGTATGGCGAAATTGTGGTATTTGAAAATGGCGTCAAGGGAATGGTTCAGGATTTAAAGAGAAATTCAGTCGGTTGTCTCTTATTTGGAAGCGATACCGGCATTAAAGAGGGTACCAAGGTTACCCGTACAAAGAAAAAAGCAGGCATACCGGTAGGCCATGATTTTATTGGAAGAGTCATCAATGCCTTAGGAGAGCCTATTGATGGAAAGGGAGACATTCAAGAAGAGGATTATCGTCCCATTGAAAATGAAGCTCCAGGAATCGTAGAGAGAAAGTCGGTATCTGTACCACTTGAGACAGGAATCCTATCCATTGATTCTATGTTTCCAATTGGTAGAGGACAGCGTGAGCTGATTATTGGAGATCGCCAGACAGGTAAGACCTCCATTGCAACGGACACCATCATCAACCAAAAGGGCAAGGATGTGATCTGTATCTATGTGGCAATTGGTCAGAAGGCTTCGACCATTGCCAAGGTAGTATCCACCTTGCAGAAAAATGATGCTATGGAATATACCACTATTGTGGCAGCAACCGCATCGGATCCAGCACCACTTCAATATATTGTTCCATATTCTGGAACCGCCCTTGCAGAGCATTTTATGGAGCAGGGCAAGGATGTGCTGGTTGTTTATGATGATTTATCCAAACATGCCGTAGCCTATCGTGCTTTGTCCTTGCTACTTGAGCGCTCTCCAGGACGTGAGGCTTATCCAGGAGATGTCTTTTATTTGCACTCAAGACTGCTTGAGCGTTCGGCTCGTTTGTCGGATGAAAAAGGTGGCGGTTCGATCTCAGCCCTGCCGATTATTGAAACCCAGGCAGGAGATGTATCTGCTTATATTCCGACCAATGTTATTTCCATTACAGATGGTCAGATTTTCTTAGAGACGAATCTGTTCAATGCAGGTATGAGACCGGCGGTTAATGTAGGTCTTTCTGTATCCCGTGTAGGTGGTGCAGCTCAGACCAAAGCCATGAAAAAGGCAGCAGGTTCTCTTCGTATTGACTTAGCACAGTACCGAGAGATGGAAGTCTTTACCCAGTTTAGTTCAGACCTTGATGATGCCACCAAAGAGCAGTTAGCTTATGGTGCAGGCTTGATGGAACTGTTAAAACAGCCACTGTGCAAGCCATTAAGTATGCCTCAGCAGGTCATTACTCTTTGGGCAGCGACCCACAAAGAATTTCTTGAATATCCAATCAACCAGATTAAGGAAAAGCAAGGACAGATGTTAGCATATTTTGCAGATGTGCATCCAGAGATTGAACAAGAGCTGATACAGACCAAGATTCTATCCGATGAACTTGCAGATCGGATTCTAGAAATTGTAAAAGAATTTAAAAACAGGTGATAGCTTATGGCAGGATCAAAAGAAATCCAAAATAGAATGAAAAGCATTCGAGATACCATGAAAATCACGAATGCCATGTATATGATTTCATCCTCTAAAATGAAAAAAGCCAAAGCCGCGCTAGGTCAGGTAGAGCCTTTCTTTGAAGAACAGCAAAATGCTATGGCATCCATCCTGCAAGATGTACCGGAAATTGATAAGGATTATTTTACTCGTGGAGAAGGAATCCCTGAGGACCAGCTTCGTAGAGCCTATATCGTAGTTACTGCGGACAAAGGTCTTGCGGGAGCCTACAACCACAATGTTCTGAAGATGACAGAGGAACTCTTGCAGCAAGGAAACAAAAACAAGCTGTATGTGGTAGGAGAAAGTGGTCGTCACTATTTTAGCCGAAGGGAGATTTATGTAGACGCCAACTTTAACTATACGGCCCAGTCGCCGAATCTTCACAGGGCGAGAGTCATTGCCAATCAGGTAATCGAAGATTTTGAAAATAATCTAGTAGATGAGTTCTATATTATCTACACCGAGATGGTCAATGCATTTAAGATGGAAGCTAAGTCCTTTAAGCTGCTTCCTTTAGTCAAAGGAAAGTATACGCTAGATGAGGAAAGTTCTTACCGAGAACGATTCTCCTATGAACCATCTGCAAATGCAGTTCTTAGACACCTAGTGCCAGATATTGTATGCGGCTTTATCTTTGGAGCCTTAGTAGAGTCTTATGCTTGCGAGCAAAATTCTAGAATGATGGCCATGCAGGCAGCAACAGACAATGCAAGAGAGATGCTTCACAACTTAGAGGTAGAGTACAATCGTAGTAGACAGGCTGCAATTACACAAGAGATTACGGAAGTAATTGCAGGAGCAAAATCACAGAAAAACAAAAATAGTTAGAGAGGAGTGAAGTTCATTGAACACAGGAAAAATTGTGCAGGTCATGGGACCTGTTGTAGACGTTGAGTTTGCAGATCATGATCTTCCAGCAATTAAAGATGCTCTCACAGTCTTCAATGACGGAAAAAAATGCGTGATGGAAGTTGCACAGCATATTGGAAATGATACCGTACGCTGTATCTTGCTTGCATCTAGCGAAGGTTTATATAAAGGAATGGAAGTAGAGAATCCCGGGGAAGGAATTCAAGTACCTGTAGGGGAAAAGACCCTTGGCCGTCTCTTCAATGTTCTAGGGGAAACCATTGATGACAAGGAAGAAATCACGGATGCTAAGAAATGGTCCATTCATAGAAAGGCACCTTCCTTTGAAGATCAAAGTCCAGTTGTAGAAGTCCTAGAGACAGGAATCAAGGTCATCGACCTTCTAGCCCCATATGCAAAGGGTGGTAAGATTGGTCTGTTCGGTGGCGCCGGCGTAGGTAAGACCGTCTTGATTCAGGAATTGATTCGAAATATCGCCACAGAGCACGGAGGATATTCCATCTTTACTGGAGTAGGAGAGCGTTCTCGTGAAGGAAACGACCTTTGGACAGAAATGAGCGAATCTGGAGTTATTGAAAAGACTGCTTTGGTATTTGGACAGATGAACGAGCCACCAGGAGCCCGTATGCGTGTAGCAGAAACGGGACTAACCATGGCAGAATATTTTAGAGATGAAGAAAAGCAGGATGTGCTCTTGTTTATTGACAACATCTTCCGTTTCGTGCAGGCAGGTTCGGAAGTATCCGCTTTGCTTGGACGTATGCCATCGGCCGTAGGGTATCAGCCTACCTTGGCAAATGAATTAGGAGAGCTGCAAGAGAGAATTGCCTCTACCAAGGAAGGATCTGTTACCTCTGTTCAGGCCATTTATGTGCCAGCAGATGACTTGACGGACCCGGCACCAGCCACTACATTTGCCCACTTAGATGCCACCACGGTACTATCTCGTAAGATCGTAGAAAAAGGAATCTATCCGGCAGTAGATCCTCTAGAATCCAACTCAAGAATTCTTGAAGCGGAAGTAGTAGGAGAAGAGCATTATCAGGTAGCTAGAAAAGTACAGGAAATTCTACAAAAATATCGAGAATTGCAGGATATTATTGCCATTCTAGGTATGGAAGAGCTAGCAGAAGAAGACAAGATGGTGGTTCATCGTGCCCGCCGAATCGAGCGTTTCTTATCTCAGCCATTCTTTGTAGGAGAGCAGTTTACTGGAATTCCAGGAACCTATGTGCCTTTAAAAGAAACCATTCGAGGCTTTAAAGCTATCATTGATGGAGAGATGGATGAATATCCAGAAGCAGCATTCTTTAATGTAGGAACCATAGATGAAGTAAAAGAAAAGGCAAAGACCTTATAAAGCTAGGAGGAAAGACTATGGAAATGTTTGATTTAAAAGTCATTGCCTCCAATAAGATTTTTTTTGAAGGACCAGCCACTTCTCTTAAGATTCCAGGCCTTGATGGTCAGATTGAAATTCTAGCCCATCATGAACCTTATATTATTGCTGTGGACCCAGGTGAGGTTGTAGTAAAATCTCCAGATATGGAAGACAAAGTAGGAGTCTGTGGTAGAGGTTTTGCTAAAATTAGTAGCGATAATGTGGTAGAATTGATTGTAGATACTTTGGAAAAGCCAGAAGAAATCGATGCCAATAGAGCCCAGCTTGCTCTAGAGCGTGCAGAAGAACAAATGAGGCAAAAACAAAGTCAGCAGCAGTACTTCCAGTCAAAAGCTGCCATGGCAAGGGCCATGAGCAGACTACGGGAAGCACAAAAATATGGAGGCAGAATCTAGAGGAAAGAAGATATGGCAGAGAAGATAACACAAACAGCAGGACGAGATGCACTTGGAGCATTTGCACCAGAATTTGCACATTTTAATGATGATGTTTTATTTGGTGAGAATTGGAACAATACAGATATTGATCTAAAGACCCGCAGTATCATTACTGTTGTGGCCTTGATGTCTAGTGGCATCACAGACTCTTCGCTAGTCTATCATCTGGAAAATGCCAAAAATCATGGAGTCTCTCAAAAAGAAATTGCGGCAATCATTACCCATGTAGCCTTTTATGTAGGCTGGCCAAAGGCTTGGGCAGTATTTAACCTGGCCAAAGACATCTGGCAGGTAGATAATCAAGAGGAGGCTATCCTTTTAGAAGAAGAGCAAGAGGAATTTGAGGTGCGAAGTGAGACTTATACCTTTCACTCTATCCTAGAGTTTGGCCTAGGTGATTTTTCGGATACCCCATATACTTGTAAGATCACGCCTAAGGAAAAGGCCTTGATTGAAGATGCCAAATCTCGCCGGGCTACCTTTGATGAAGATGCGAAGTGTGCAAGGCTATACCATAGGATAAAAGAAGAAATTCATGATCAAGAGGAAGAAAGATACCTATCCCTAGCCTATGAAGGCGTGGATGACTATGAAGAAGATCAAGTAGTACCTTTTGATGAAATTATCTTTTATATTACCCTTTAAAAGAGCAAAAAAGACTCGGAAATGAAAGTTTCATTTCCGGGTCTTTTCTTATTTACAAAGGGAAAATATTCTGCTATAGTAAAACCAAAAGAACTGGTCAGACCAGTTTGCAGAATAAGCAGTAGGAGGAAGGAAATGGAATTTCGATTAAATGAAGATCAAGAAATGCTTCGAGAAATGATTCAACAGTTTGCAGAAAAAGAGATTGCACCAATTGCAGCTCAGCTAGATGAAGAGGAACGCTTTCCTGTGGAATTAATTCCACAGCTTGGAGAAATGGGAGTCATGGGGATTCCGATTTCCAAGGAATATGGTGGAATCGGTATGGGCAATGTGGCTTATGCCGTAGCTGTAGAAGAAGTATCCAAGGTATGCGCTAGTACTGGTGTTACCATTTCAGCCCATACATCCCTAGGTACTTGGCCGATTGAAGCTTTTGGAACAAAGGAGCAGAAGGAAAAGTATCTACCAGGCCTTGCCTCAGGTAAATTGCTTGGAGCATTTGGTCTGACAGAACCGAATGCAGGAACAGACTCAGCGATGCAGCAGACCACAGCTGTGGACAAGGGCGACTACTACTTAATGAACGGAAGTAAGATCTTTATTACCAATGGTTATTATGGAGATATTTACATCGTCTTTGCTATGACAGATAAGGACGCTGGAAATAAGGGTATTTCCGCTTTTATTCTGGAAAAAGGAATGGAAGGATTTACCTTTGGAGCCAAGGAAAGAAAGATGGGAATCCGAGGCTCTGCAACCTATGAATTGATCTTTGATGACGTGAAGGTACCAAAGGCAAATCTGCTAGGCAAAGAAGGACAAGGCTTCAAGATTGCCATGGCTACACTAGATGGAGGACGTATTGGAATCGCAGCCCAGGCAGTAGGAATTGCCCAGGGTGCCATTGATGCAGCAGCAGATTATGTGCAGCAAAGAAAGCAATTTGGCCGTCCGATTGGAGCCTTCCAAAATACCCAGTTTACATTAGCTTCCATGCAGACAAGAGTAGATGCAGCCAGACTGTTGGTGCACCGCGCAGCTGCCATGAAAGATGCCCATGAAAGCTATACCTATGAAGCAGCAACCGCAAAGTTATTTGCAGCAGAAGTAGCAAGAGATGTGACCTGTCAGGCCGTTCAGCTCTTTGGTGGCTATGGATATACCAAGGAATATCCAGTAGAACGTATGATGCGTGATGCCAAGATTACAGAAATCTACGAAGGAACCAGCGAAGTACAAAAGATGGTTATTGCAGGAATCAAATTCTCCGGCAAAGAAGCTCCAAAGCATAAACTAGCATCTAGAGCTCCAAAGACCGTAGAAGAGACGGTAGAGACTGTGACAAAGGAAGAAAAAACTCCAATCAAAGAAGTGGAAAAGAAGATGAATATCTTTGTATGTACCAAGCAGGTGCCTGATGATGAGGCCAAGATTGGACTGAAAGATGGCAAGCCAGATACAGAAAATGTAGGTAAAATCATCAATGCCTTTGATGGCTATGCAACAGAAATGGCAATTCGTTACTGTGAAACATCAGGAGGAGAAGTCACCGTTGCTACCCTAGGAGATGCCCAGGAAGTAAAGCCATCTATGGTTCAGCTCTTAGCAGTAGGTGCTAATCATGCTTATATTGGTAATGCAATAGAGGGAGACGAGTCTGCAACAGCATCTGCCCTAAGTCAGATGATTGAACAGACAAAAGCAGAGCATGGAGACTATGATTTGATCTTGTGTGGAAAAGAATCCACCGATGAGATCAGTTCACAGGTAGGAGCTCTTCTTGCAGAAAAGATGAACTTACCACTTGTGACTAGCGTAGTAGGATTTGAAAAGGTAGAAAATGGCGTAAAGGTGCAAAAAGAAACAGAAGAAGGTTATGAATACTATCTCGTATCCACACCAGCAGTATTGACCATTGCCAAGCCAGACTATGAACTTCGCTATCCATCTATTAAGAGCAAGATGGCAGCTAGAAAAGCCACGATTCCTACCATTGAAGGATTGACAGCGGAAAGCGCACTGACATTGAAATCTTATGAAGAACCGAAGAAGCGCCAGGCCGGCATCAAGATCCAAGAGGAAGAAGATGCAGATACAGTAGCAAAGGCCATGGAACAGTTGTTAGCAGATAAGGTACTCTAGGAGGTGGATGAAGTGAAAGTTTTAGCATATATAGAAACAAAAGAAAATCAGATTATCAACAATAGTATAGAACTTCTTAGCGCAGGAAAGATTCTTGGTGATGTCACCGGAATCCTCATTGGAGATGGCACGCAGGCAAAGGAAGCTGCCCTATATGGAGCAGACATAATCAGCATCCAGGCGCAGATCCAAAGTCAGGATGAAATCGTCTCTTATCTTCAAGAAGAAATCAAAGAAGGAAACTATGAGGCTGTCCTCTTCCCATCCACCCTACTTGGTAAGGACCTTGCCCCTAGAATTGCAGCAAGAAATGATAGCTGCGCTATCACGGATGTGGTAGAAATCAGAGAAAATACCTTTGTAAGACCAGGATTTGGTGGAAGCGTGTTAGAAGAGCTTTCCTATCAAGAAGGCAAGATGATAGTTGCTACCATCAAGGGTGGAAGCTATGCCAAGCCAGAACAAACTGGGGCTACAAATGTGATAGAGAAAGAAGGCAAAGAGCAGGCAGTTCTAGCTCAGTTCTTAGAAAAGACCATTGATATTACAGAAAAAGTAGACCTAGAAGGAGCCCAGGTAGTAGTTGCCGGAGGACGCGGATGTAAGGATGAAGAGACCTTTGGTCTTGTTAAGGAACTTGCAGAGGTCTTAAATGGAGAAGTAGGAGCATCTAGACCGGTTATTGAAGCAGGATGGGCCTCTAGAGCACATCAGGTAGGCCAGTCCGGCAAGACAATTGCACCGAAGCTTTATATTGCTTGTGGTATTTCAGGAGCTATGCAGCATATTTCCGGAGTGACAAGTTCTGATTATATTGTCGCTATTAACAAGGATGCAGATGCACCAATATTTGAAATTGCAGATGTAGGAATCGTTGGACGCTGTGAAAAAATCATTCCAATGATGATTGAAGCAATAAAGGCTAGATAAGGAGAAAAAGATGGAATATAAAAAACCAACCCAAGAGATGATTACAAAGTTACAAGAGCTTCTTCCAGGCCGCGTCTATACAGGAGAAGATATTAATGACGACTATACCCATGATGAAATGGCCGTCAATGGAAAGTTCTATCCTGACCTTGTCGTAGAAGCTTTGACAACTCAGGAAGTCTCCCAGGTATGTAAGCTTTGCTATGACAATGATGTAGTAATCGTACCAAGAGGGGCAGGAACAGGACTTTCAGGTGGCTGCGTTCCTATGAAGGGTGGCTGCGTGATTGATATGTCCAAGATGAACAAGATCTTGGACATTGACCTAGATCGCATGGTAGCAAGACTAGAAGCTGGAGTTCTAGTCAATGATATTCAGCAAGCTTGTGATGAAATTGGCATGATGTATGCACCAGACCCAGGAGAAAAGTTCGCAACGGTAGGTGGAAATGTAGCTACCAATGCAGGCGGAATGAGAGCTTGTAAATATGGAACAACAAGAGATCACGTAAGAGCCATGACTGTAGTAATGCCAAATGGTGATATCATCCGTATGGGAGCAGAAGTCAGCAAGAACTGTACAGGATATAGTCTTATGAACCTTATGAGTGGTTCGGAAGGAACTCTTGGAATTATTACGGAATTGAGCATGAAGATCCTGCCAAAGCCAAAGGTGAATATTTCCCTTCTTGCAGCCTATGAGGACTTAGAGTCTTGTATTTCCTGTGTTGCTAAGACCAAGGCAGCAGGTTATGATCCACAGGCTCTTGAATTTATCATGCGAGACAATGTCTCTGACAGCGAGGCTTTCTTAGGCAAGAAAGTATTTCCAGATAAAATCGATGGAGTGGACTGTGGAGCTTATCTTTTAGTTACCTTTGATGGTCAAAATGAAGACCAGCTAGAAGAAACTCTTGAAGGAGCTGCAGAATTATTTGTAGAAAACGGAGCCTTAGATGTACTTATCTTTGATACTCCAGATGCCTTCCGTAATGTGTGGGCAGTGCGAGGAAATATTCTAGAGGCTCTATTGGTGAACTTTAAGCAAATGGAAGAGACGGACGTTGTAGTTCCAATTCCAAATATTGCTGAATTTGTAGCCTATGCAGCAAGTCTTCAAGAAGAACTAGAATTTGAAGTACGTGCAACTGGTCATGCAGGAGATGGCAATGTTCATGTGAATGTCTGCGCCAATGACATGGATGAAGAGAAATTCGCAAGAAATGTAGAAATTTTCATGGAAAAAGTTTATGCTAAAGGTATCGAGCTAGGAGGACTGATTAGTGGAGAGCACGGAATCGGTTCTGCAAAAGTGCAATATTTAGCACAGAATCTAGGACAGGAGCAGGTAGACCTTATGAAAGCCATCAAGAATGCCTGCGATCCTAAGAATCTGCTCAATCCAGGTAAAGTAGTAGGCTAAACTATCATATGAAAGAAAAATATCCTTACATAGAGAAGCTGCATCCGGTAGGAGATGATAAGCCAGCAGAATCAATCTATGAACAATTAAAAAAATTAATCATCCAAGGGGAGATTGAAATCGCAAGTCGTCTTCCTTCGGAGCGCAAGATGATGGAAATCTTCGGCAGAAGCCGCTCTACGATTCGAGAGGCCCTGCGGCTTTTAGAGAGAGATGGCTATATTTCCACGGTATCAAGAAGCTCTGGTGCAGTGGTCAAAGAGCCAGGAATTGATGGAGTGGTAGATTCCTTAGAATCTATGATCCAGATGAAGAATCTTGATATGGCACAGGTTCTTGAATTTAGACAATTGACAGATACCACAGCAGCCAAGCATGCTGCCCTTCGAAGAAGTCAAAAAGACCTTCAAAGTATACGTGATATCTTGTTAGACTCCGAGATTGCCAAGGGAGATCCAGTGGCCTTTACCCAAAAGGACCTTGAATTTCACCTAGCAATTGCCCATGCAGCAGGCAATGAACTCTATGGCATTATGCTCATGGTATGTCGACAGGTGATTGGGCAGCGATTGATGGAAACCTTGCAAAAAGGAGACCACTTAGATAAAAGCGATCGCTACGAATATATTATGGAAACCCATACCAAGATCTATCAGGCCATTGAAAGACAAGATGGAGATGCAGCCTGTGAATTGATGGAAGAGCATCTAGCAAGTGCAAAGGATGATGTTCTAGGATAAGGATTATAATGGACAAATCAAAAAAGGCAATCGCTACAGCAGCGATTGCCTTCTTTTTGATGATAGAATATATTTTTATTCTTGAACTTTAAATCTTATTGAAAGAATTAGCAACAACCATGTGCAAGCATAGCATCTGCAACTTTTTCAAATCCAGCGATGTTAGCACCTGCAACATAATCGCCTTCCTTACCATAACGCTTTGCAGCATCGTCAAGGTTGTGGAAGATATTTACCATAATATTCTGAAGCTTAGAATCTACTTCTTCAAAGGTCCAGCTAAGTCTTTCTGAGTTCTGGCTCATTTCTAATGCAGAAGTAGCAACGCCACCAGCATTTGCAGCCTTTCCTGGGCAGAAGAGAACCTTATTTTCCTGTAAGTAAACAGTAGCATCTGCAGTAGTAGGCATGTTAGCACCTTCTGCAACAGCAATGACTCCATTGGCAACTAATTTCTTAGCATCCTCAAGATTCAATTCGTTTTGAGTTGCACATGGAAGAGCGATGTCACCCTTAACCTGCCACTGGTTGGTTCCTTCAGCAGCCTTGTCATGATATTCAGCAGAAGGTCTCTTAGCAGCATATTCTGTTAGACGTGCACGATTAACTTCTTTTACTTCCTGTAGAAGTGCAACATCAATTCCTTCTGGATCATAAATCCATCCGGTAGAATCTGAGCAAGTTACACATTTAGCACCAAGCTGATGAGCCTTTTGGATTGCATAGATTGCAACATTACCAGAACCAGATACCAGGCAAGTCTTGCCCTTGATGTCCTGTCCATTACACTTGAGCATTTCTTCTGTTAAATATAAAAGTCCATATCCGGTAGCTTCTGTACGAGCAAGTGATCCACCATAGCTTAATCCCTTACCTGTTAAGACACCTTCAAAAGAACCAGTGAGTTTCTTATAGTAACCAAACATATAACCGATTTCACGAGCGCCAGTTCCAATATCACCAGCTGGAACGTCCTTATCAGCTCCAATATATTTGTAAAGTTCACTGATAAAGCTCTGGCAAAATGCCATAACTTCACGGTCTGATTTGCCCTTAGGATCGAAGTCAGAGCCACCCTTTCCTCCACCGATTGGAAGACCGGTTAAAGAGTTTTTGAAGATCTGTTCAAAACCAAGGAACTTAATGATTCCGGCATATACAGATGGGTGAAGACGAAGACCACCCTTGTATGGTCCGATTGCATTATTGAACTCAATACGATAACCAGTATTTACCTGGACATTTCCATTGTCATCAACCCAAGGAACACGGAACTTGATCTGACGATCTGGTTCACAGATTCTTTCAAGAAGTGCTTCCTTGCGGTACTGTGCTTCATGAGCATCTACTACAGGTCTGATGGAATCAAGAACTTCTTCTACTGCCTGTAAAAATTCTGGCTCAGATGCATTTTGTTTTTTTACTCTTTCGAGTACTTCATCAACGTAGCTCATTTCAAATTTCTCCTTTTCAATACTATATACAACAAAGTTATTTTACACTCTAATGCGTTAAAGTGCAATAAAAAAATAAAAGCTACCCCAAAATGTCTGGTCAAACATGAGGAAAAAGGGGGGAATTCTTGAAGATTTTATTAAATTACTTATTTTTGATAGGAATTGTGTTAATATAGTCCATGTGTAAATTGGAAAAATCCCTAGGAGGAAGAGCAGATGAAGTTTAGTTGGGCGAAAAGAACCAGGCTATTTGGTATATTGGTTGCCATAGCCATGTTTGTATTTTTGCTTGTTAATAAAGATCAGTTTTTGGCAAATGAGGATTTAAACAGGGGTGTCCTTTTGTTTGTCCTTGGAATATTATCTTGTGTGCTATGCGGCATTACCATTTGTCTGAAATTAGAAGTAAAGGATGTCAAGCTGAGAAATCTCATGACCATCCTTTGGTTTTTTATTGTTCCATTGGTATCAATTCAGATGGTGGAGGCTTTCTCTAGTATCTTTATCTATGATTTAGCTCCCAAATATTTTTTGGCAAATTATATCTGCTTTTTCTTATTCATGCTTTTGGTATTTGCCATTACAGGTCATATTGGAAGAGCCATTGTATTTCCGAATTGTTTCTTCTATGGATTCGCCCTATGCAACAATATTGTAACGACCTTTCGTGGAACACCTTTTGTTCCTACGGACTTTGTCAGTGTTAAGACGGCAGCCAATGTAGCAGCTAACTATGACC
>CAVJBW010000017.1:553-1477 GCA_963647625.1 Lachnospiraceae bacterium | reverse complement strand
TGTCATGGGAACCTTTATCATGATATTTATTGTCATTACTTCCTTCAAGATTCGCCAGGTGAAATTACCAAAGGGCAAGAGCAAGATCGTCTGCCGCCTAGCCTCTCTAGGATGTGTCCTAGCGATGTGCGGGGTCTTCTATGGAACCGATGCAGTGCCAAATGCAGGAATCAAGCCAGACTTTTGGAATCAGCTTAGGGGCTATAACAATAGCGGAAGTCTTCTTAACTTCGTGCTCAATACCAAATATATTCATGTCAGCGAACCAGATGGATATGATGCAAGTCAGATTGAAAGCCTGGTGAATTCCTTGGCCAGCCAGTCTGACTATGAACCTACCGTTACCAAGACCGAGGATATGCCTCATATTATTGCTGTAATGAACGAATCCTACTCGGATCTGTCCGTGGATGGTGAGTTTGAAACCAACAAAAGCTACAATAGTTTTTATCAATCCTTAAGTGACAATGCGATTAAAGGAAATCTCTATGTTCCAGTGAATGGAGCAGGAACTTCCAATTCCGAATTTGAATTTTTGACAGGCTTGAGCTTGAGCTTTCTTCCGTCAGGAAGTAATGCCTACAATTCCTACGTGAAAAATGAGATTCCATCTCTCGTATCCACCCTAGGTTCTTTAGGGTACTCTAAGACAGCGATCCATCCTTATTATGAGTCGGGATGGAATCGAACCACTGTCTATCCCCTTATGGGATTTGATGATTTTGTCAGCATTGAAGACATGATCAGTCAGGATATTATTAATGAATACATTGACAGCAATAACAATGTCTACCTCTTTGAAAGCCTTTTGAAGCAAAAGTATGGCAAGAAGGCAGATGGAATGCTTGTAAGACGCTATATTAGTGATTCTTATGACTATAAGATTCTAGAAAAGATTTTCAAAGAAAAGAAACAGGATGGACC
>CAVJBW010000017.1:0-543 GCA_963647625.1 Lachnospiraceae bacterium | reverse complement strand
GACCTGTCTTTGAATTCAACGTCACCATGCAAAATCATGGCGGCTATGCTACCACTTATTACAATTTTGATGAAGATGTAGAAGTGACGAGTATGTCCAAAGTCTACAACCTTGCCAACCAGTATCTTTCTCTTATGAAAGTGACGGATGAGTCTTTTAAGGAGCTCATCGACTATTACAAGAAGGTAGACGAGCCAACCATTATTGTGATGTTTGGGGACCATCAGCCTTATGTGGAGACCGCCTTCTTTGAAGAACTCTTTGGTAAGTCTGTAAACAGCCTATCCACAGAAGAATTGCAAAAGAGATATGTAACGCCATTTTTCATTTGGGCCAACTATGATATTGAAGAAGGAACCTATGACAAGATTAGTTCTAATTATCTTTCTTCCTTACTTCTAAAGACCGCAGGCCTTCCAATGACGCAGTTTAACAAGTATCTGTTAGAGCTCTACAAGGAGATTCCGGTGATTGATAGCGTAGGCTATATTGATAAAGACAACCAGTATCATACCTATAACGAAAAGACAGAATATACCCAGC
>CAVJBW010000016.1:12588-14405 GCA_963647625.1 Lachnospiraceae bacterium | reverse complement strand
GCGCTGGTGATTGCAGGAATGGTTTGCCTCGGCGGCGCTTATATTCAGGAAAAGGTTGCTATGCAGCAACAAGAAGAAAAACTGCAAAAAGAAAAAGAAGAAAAGCAGGCAAAGGAAGCAGCCTTAAAGGCTCAAGAAGCTGCAAAGCAAGAAGACGAGTCTGAAAATATTGAGGAAAAACAAAAATCTACCTATACTTTCTTGCAAGGACCTAAGTCTTATGAACAGGGGATTGACTGGTCGGGGCAGTGGTGTCAGGCAAATGTAAATGGAGCGAGCTTTGGTTCCTTTGGATGTGGACTTTGCGCCATGGCTGATATTTATGATACCTTATCTCCTTATGAGGTTTCCCCACTTCGTATGTGTAAGTACGCACGCAAGGTAAGTGGATATAGTCCCTCTTATCTCTCGGGAGCTATAGGCTGGGGAGATATGAAGACGGTGCTTAAGAAAACTGGGATGGATGTAGAGGTGAAGAAAAAGCCTGACTCCTTCGAAAAGTTTTGCAAAAAATTAAAAAAGTCTTCGGCTACCATTGCTCTTATTAGCAGCGCAGATGATGATTCTTTTTGGCAGGATACCCCAGGACATTATGTGGTAATCTGGTATTATGATGAAGAAGACAAGACGGTCTTTTTATCAGATCCGGGACAGCCAAAGAATAACCGAAAAAGAATCAAAGCGAAGTACGTTTATAAAGCATTAAAAAGCTCAAGCAAGTTCCAACTCTTATATGTTTGGGGCTACGATGAAGATCAAAATAAGTGGAAAGGAAATGGAATCAAGGACAAGTGGAATCGTCCTGACTATCTAAAAGAAAAAAGTGAATAAAAAGCGCTTTTTGTTAAAAAGTGCTAAAAAATAAAAATAACTTGACGCTGCGGCACGTTGTGCGATATACTATATGGTGCACTATTGTGTGGCAGTGTCTTTGCGCCTAAAAATAGGAATTGACTACTGCAAGGGAAGAGAATCGTTCAATGTCAATGGTGAAATTGCACGAAACGATCCCGTTACTATAAATAGAGAGGTGAAACGTCCATGGAGAAAAACAGAATTCGTCCTGTGGCTACTGGCAAAAACACACGTATGAGCTATTCAAGACAAAAAGAAGTTCTTGAAATGCCTAATCTCATCGAGGTGCAGAAGGACTCATACCAGTGGTTTTTATCAGATGGCCTAAAAGAAGTATTTGAAGATATCTCGCCTATTTCCGATTTTAACGGAAAGCTTAGCCTAGAATTTGGCAAGTTTGAACTTTGCGAAGATGAAAAGAAGTACACAATTAACGAATGTAAAGAACGAGATGCAACATATGCTGCCCCATTAAAGGTAGAAGTTGCACTTACTAATCATGAATTAGATGAGAGAAAAGTCACAACTATTTTTATGGGAGACCTTCCTCTTATGACCGAGACCGGAACTTTCGTTATTAACGGAGCAGAACGTGTTATCGTCAGCCAGTTAGTACGATCTCCTGGAATCTATTATGATATTGCTCATGATAAAGTGGGTAAAGAATTATTCTCAAGCACCGTGATTCCTAACCGTGGTGCGTGGTTAGAATACGAAACAGACTCCAACGACGTGTTCTATGTTCGTGTAGATCGAACAAGAAAAGTACCTGTTACAGTACTGATTCGTGCATTAGGCGTTGGCACGAACCAGGAAATATATGACTTATTTGGCCAGGAACCAAAGCTTCTTGCTTGTATGGGCAAGGATCCATCCATTACGGAATCAAAGCCAGAAGGAGACTATGCCAACGGACTTTTAGAATTATATAAGAAGATTCGTCCAGGAGAACCTCTTTCTGT
>CAVJBW010000016.1:0-12578 GCA_963647625.1 Lachnospiraceae bacterium | reverse complement strand
AAGCCTTCTTTCTGCTATGTTCTTTGATCCAAGACGTTATGACCTGGCAAAAGTAGGACGTTACAAATTCAACAAAAAGTTAGCTCTTAAGAATCGTATCCAGGGTGCAACTCTTGCAGAAGATGTTGTAGATGAGAACACTGGTGAGGTATTAGCTCAGACAGGAGATACTATAAGCCGTGAGTTGGCTGATCAGATTCAAAATGCAGCAGTACCTTATGTTTGGGTTCAAGCAGAAGAGCGCAATGTAAAGATTCTTTCCAACTTAATGGTAGATATCAAGGGATATGTGGATCTATCAGAGGATGAGTTAAAGGATCTTGGCATTACAGAATTAGTATATTATCCAGTCTTAGCTCAGATTTTAGAAGAAAATAAAGATGCAGATGAAGCAACCCTGAAGAGCCAGATTCGTCTGAATGTTGCTGATTTGATTCCAAAGCATATTACCAAGGAAGATATCTTTGCTTCTATTAATTATAATATCCATTTGGAATATGGATTTGGTAATAGCGACGATATTGACCACTTGGGAAATCGTCGTATCCGTGCTGTTGGAGAGCTCCTTCAGAATCAGTATCGAATCGGTCTTTCTAGACTAGAAAGAGTAGTAAGAGAGCGTATGACAACTCAGGATGCTGAGACCATCAATGCACAGAGCTTGATTAATATCAAGCCTGTTACAGCAGCTGTAAAAGAATTCTTTGGTTCTTCTCAGTTGTCTCAGTTCATGGATCAGAACAATCCACTTGGTGAGTTGACACATAAGAGACGTCTTTCTGCACTTGGACCAGGTGGTCTTTCTAGAGACCGTGCCGGATTCGAGGTTCGAGACGTACATCATTCTCATTATGGAAGAATGTGCCCAATTGAAACACCAGAAGGTCCGAATATCGGATTGATCAACTCCTTAGCTTGCTATGCGAGAATCAACGAGTATGGATTTATTGAAGCACCATATCGTAAGATTGATCACTCTGACCCAGCAAATCCTCGTGTTACCGATGAAGTTGTTTATATGACAGCGGATGAGGAAGATAATTACCATGTAGCACAGGCGAATGAAGAGTTAGATGCAGAAGGACATTTCGTAAGAAATAGTGTATCTGGTCGTTTTAGAGATGAGACTCAGGAATACGAAAAGAAAATGTTCCAGTATATGGACGTTTCTCCTAAGATGGTATTCTCCGTAGCGACAGCATTGATTCCATTCTTGCAGAATGACGATGCGAACCGTGCTCTTATGGGATCCAACATGCAGCGTCAGGCCGTTCCTCTTCTTACCACAGAAGCTCCAGTTGTTGGAACTGGTATGGAAAATAAGGCAGCTGTTGACTCTGGCGTAGGAGTTGTGGCAAAGAGAGCCGGAATTGTAGAACGCGCTGAATCAAATCAGATTATTATCAAAGCAGAAGATGGTACTAGAGATATCTATAAATTACAGAAATTTACCAGATCAAACCAGTCAAACTGCTATAACCAAAGACCAATTGTATTCAAAGGCGACCAAGTAGAAGCTGGAGAAGTAATTGCAGATGGCCCATCTACAAAGAATGGTGAATTGGCCTTAGGAAAGAACCCATTGATCGGATTTATGACCTGGGAAGGTTATAACTACGAAGATGCGGTATTGCTTAGTGAAAGATTAGTACAAGACGATGTCTATACCTCAATTCATATTGAGGAATATGAATCAGAAGCTAGAGATACCAAGCTTGGACCAGAAGAAATCACGAGAGACGTACCAGGTGTTGGTGATGATGCCTTAAAGGATCTCGATGAAAGAGGTGTTATCCGCATTGGTGCAGAGGTTCGCGCCGGGGATATTTTGGTTGGTAAAGTAACTCCAAAGGGAGAGACAGAGCTGACTGCAGAAGAAAGACTTCTTAGAGCAATCTTTGGAGAAAAGGCCCGTGAAGTTCGTGATACCTCCCTGAAAGTACCTCATGGTGCTTATGGAATCGTTGTAGATGCCAAGGTATTTACAAGAGAAAACAAAGACGAGCTATCTCCAGGAGTTAACCAGTCTGTGCGTATTTATATTGCACAAAAGAGAAAGATCTCCGTTGGAGATAAGATGGCTGGTCGTCATGGTAACAAGGGTGTTGTTTCTAGAGTATTGCCTGTAGAAGATATGCCATTTTTGCCAAATGGACGCCCACTTGATATCGTATTAAATCCACTAGGTGTACCTTCCCGTATGAATATTGGACAGGTCCTTGAAATCCATCTTTCTCTAGCTGCAAAAGCACTAGGATTTGATATTTCTACTCCAGTATTCGATGGTGCCAACGAAAATGACATTATGGATACCTTGGATTTGGCAAATGATTATGTCAACCTTACTTGGGAAGAATTCGAAGCAAAGCACAAAGAAGAGCTTCTTCCAGAAGTAATGGATTACTTATATGAAAATCGCGACCACAGAGAATTGTGGAAGGGTGTGCCTCTTTCTAGAGATGGTAAAGTAAGATTACGTGATGGACGTACAGGTGAGTATTTTGATTCACCAGTTACAATTGGACACATGCATTATCTGAAGTTGCATCACTTGGTAGATGACAAGATCCATGCACGTTCTACCGGTCCTTACTCCTTAGTTACACAGCAGCCACTTGGTGGTAAGGCTCAGTTCGGAGGACAGCGTTTTGGAGAAATGGAAGTATGGGCACTAGAAGCTTATGGTGCTGCATATACTCTTCAGGAAATCCTTACCGTAAAATCCGATGATGTCATTGGTCGTGTGAAGACCTATGAAGCAATCATTAAGGGAGACAATATTCCAGAGTCTGGAATTCCAGAATCCTTCAAGGTATTGCTCAAAGAGTTACAATCCCTAGGTCTTGATGTTCGCGTTTTAAATGAGGACAGAGAAGAAATTGAAATTATGGAAACCAGCGAGTATGGTAATACAGACCTGAATTCTGTAATTCAAGGGGATCGTCAGTTTGCATTTGAAAGCAATGAGTCATTTAATGCAGCAGGCTTTTCAAAGGTAGAACTTGATGAAGATACGAATGAAGTCGTAGCAGTAGAAGAGGAATATCCTGAGGAAGTTGCAGATGACTCTGAGGATGATGACAACTATTAAGACTAATAAGGAGGACCGGGTTCAATGCCAGAAACAAATAGTAATGAAACTTATCAGTCAATAAATTTTGATGCAATCAAAATTGGATTGGCATCTCCTGAAAAAATCAGGGAATGGTCTCGAGGCGAAGTAAAAAAGCCAGAAACCATTAATTATAGAACCTTAAAGCCTGAAAAGGACGGACTTTTCTGCGAAAGAATTTTTGGACCAAGCAGAGACTGGGAATGTCACTGTGGAAAGTACAAAAAGATTCGTTATAAAGGTGTTGTCTGCGACCGTTGTGGCGTAGAGATTACCAAGGCCAATGTTCGTCGTGAAAGAATGGGACATATTGAGCTTGCAGCACCGGTATCACACATTTGGTACTTTAAGGGAATTCCATCAAGAATGGGACTGATCTTGGATTTGTCCCCAAAGAATCTTGAGCGTGTCCTTTACTTTGCATCTTATATCGTACTTGACCGTGGAGAGACCACCCTTGCTGATAAGCAGATTCTTTCTGAAATGGAATATATGCAGGCTGTAGAAGAATTTGGACATACTGGCTTCCGTGTAGGAATGGGAGCAGAAGCCATCCAGGAGCTTTTACAGAGAATTGATTTGGACAAGGAAGCAGAAGAACTCTTGGCACAACTTGAGACTGCAACTGGACAGAAGAAAGCTCGTATCATCAAGAGAATTGAAGTAATTGAAGCTTTTAGAGAGTCTGGAAATAAGCCAGAGTGGATGATTATGACTGTAATCCCAGTCATTCCACCAGATCTTCGTCCTATGGTACAGTTAGATGGTGGACGATTTGCAACATCTGACTTAAATGATTTGTATCGTCGTATCATCAATCGTAACAATCGTTTGAGAAGATTGTTAGAGCTTGGAGCACCAGATATTATTATCCGTAATGAAAAGAGAATGCTTCAAGAAGCAGTAGATGCATTGATTGACAATGGACGTAGAGGAAGAGCTGTTACAGGCCCTGGTAATCGTCCTTTGAAATCACTTTCTGACATGCTGAAAGGAAAGGGTGGACGTTTCCGTCAGAACCTTCTTGGTAAGCGTGTAGACTATTCAGGTCGTTCTGTTATCGTAGTAGGAACAGAACTTAAGATTTACCAGTGTGGACTTCCTAAGGAAATGGCAATTGAGCTGTTCAAGCCATTTGTTATGAAGGAACTGACTCAATCAGGAGCTGCACATAATATTAAGAGTGCTAAGAAAATGGTTGAAAAGCTAGATCCACAGGTATGGGATGTCCTTGAAGAAGTAATTAAAGAGCATCCGGTTATGTTGAACCGTGCACCTACACTTCATAGATTGGGAATTCAGGCCTTCGAGCCAATTCTTGTAGAAGGTAAAGCAATCAAGCTACATCCACTTGTATGTACCGCATACAATGCTGACTTTGACGGTGACCAGATGGCTGTCCATCTTCCACTTTCTGTTGAAGCTCAGTCAGAATGTAGATTCATGCTCTTATCACCAAACAACTTGTTAAAGCCATCTGATGGTGGTCCGGTAGCCGTTCCTTCTCAGGATATGGTCTTGGGTATTTACTACCTGACCATGCATAAGGAAGCTGACTACTCAGAGGATCCAGCGATTGTTGAACAGGTTGTAGCAGAATTTGAATCTCCAGAAGAAGCAATTGCAGCTTATAATGAATATCAAAGTGCCAAGGCACAAGCCTATAGCGCAGCAAGTGATGCAGACAAAGCGGCTGGAACTATTACAGTAGACGCAGCCTATGTCCTAGAAGCAGATTCTTATGTAAAGGTATGTATTGACCCAGAAAGAGATCGACGTATTGTTTGTGCAATGCAGGATATTCTTGGTCGTTACTTCAATGACATGAATGATGCTTTACTTGCCTATGAGAACAAGGTAATCACTCTTCATCAGCATATTAAGCTTCATCGTCAGGTGGAGACTCCAACTGGCGAAGTGGTAACAGGATTTGTTACAACAACTCTAGGTCGTTTGATTTTCAACGAAATCATTCCTCAGGACCTTGGATTTGTAAAGCGTGAAAAGCCTGAAGATTACTTGCAGCTTGAAATCGATTTCCATGTAGGTAAGGGACAGCTCAAGAAGATTCTTGAAAAAGTCATCAATACCCATGGTGCAACCAAGACTGCAGAAACCCTTGATTTGATCAAGGCAATGGGTTATAAATATTCGACTCGTGCTGCTATGACCGTATCTATTTCCGATATGACCGTACCAGCTCAGAAGCAGGATATGATCAAAGAAGCTCAGGATACTGTAGATAAGATTACCCGTAATTACAAGCGTGGTTTGATTACAGAAGAAGAAAGATATAAGGAAGTTGTTGAAGTCTGGAAAGAGATGGATGATAACTTAACAGATGCTCTTTTAAGCGGACTTGATAAATATAACAACATTCGTATGATGGCTCATTCAGGAGCCCGTGGTTCTAACAGCCAGATCAAACAGCTTGCAGGTATGCGTGGTTTGATGCAGGATACAACAGGTAAGACCATCGAGCTTCCAATCAAGTCCAACTTCCGTGAAGGTCTTGACGTACTAGAGTACTTTATGTCTGCTCATGGAGCTCGTAAGGGTCTGTCAGATACCGCTCTTCGTACTGCCGATTCAGGATACTTGACTCGTCGTCTTGTAGACGTTTCTCAGGAATTAATTATTCGTGAGAGAGATTGTATGGAAGATAAGCCAGGAAAAGAAACTCCAGGAATGGTAGTGAAGGCATTTATGGATGGCAAAGAAGTCATCGAATCATTGCAGGATCGTATTACAGGACGTTTTGCAGCAGAAGATATCTTAGATGCCAATGGTGATGTCCTTGTAAAAGCAAATCATATGATTACACCTAAGCGTGCAGAACAGGTAATTCACCAAGGTGTAGATGTATATGGTAAGGCAATCTGGGATGAGGAAGAAGATAAGGCCAATCCAAATGCAGCCCTCAAGATTCGTACGATTTTGACCTGCCGATGCCACAATGGTATCTGTGCAAAATGTTACGGAGCAAATATGGCAACCGGACAGGCTGTACAGGTTGGTGAAGCAGTTGGTATTATTGCCGCTCAGTCTATCGGTGAGCCTGGTACACAGCTTACCATGAGAACCTTCCATACCGGTGGTGTAGCTGGTAACGATATTACACAGGGTCTTCCTCGTGTAGAGGAAATCTTTGAAGCAAGAAAGCCTAAGGGTCTTGCAATTATTACGGAAATCGAAGGACAGGTTACCATTAAGGAAACCAAGAAAAAGCGTGAAATCGTTGTAACAAATCCAGATGGAGAGGCTAAGACCTATCTTATTCCTTACGGATCACGTATTAAGGTCTTGGATGGTCAGCAGATTGAAGCTGGTGATGAACTTACAGAAGGTTCTGTAAATCCACACGACATTCTCAAGATCAAGGGTGTTCGAGCTGTTCAAGACTACATGCTTCGTGAAGTTCAAAGAGTTTACCGTCTCCAAGGTGTAGACATTAACGATAAGCATATTGAAGTAATCGTTCGTCAGATGCTGAAGAAGGTAAGAGTCGAAGAGCATGGAGATTCACAACAGCTTGAAGGATCATTGGTAGATTTCCTTGAGTTTGAAGATGGCAATGAAGAGTTGATCGCTGAAGGCAAAGAGCCTGCAGTAGGTAAACAGGAACTTCTTGGTATTACCAAGGCGTCTCTTGCAACCAATTCCTTCTTGTCAGCTGCTTCCTTCCAGGAAACAACCAAGGTACTTACCGATGCAGCAATCAAGGGTAAGGTGGATCCATTGATTGGTCTGAAAGAAAATGTAATCATTGGTAAGCTTATTCCTGCAGGTACAGGTATGAAGCGTTATCAGAATATTGCATTGAATACAGATGAGCATATGGCTTTGATGAATACAGCAGGTGAAATTAATGAAGAAGCCGTGCTGGTATCAGAAGAAGTAGAACAAGAAATTGCTTTACCAGATGATGCTCAAATCGACTACAATGAAGATGATCTTTCTGTGGATGATTTTACGATAGAAGATTAAAAAACAACAGAATGATAGAGCTATTCTATTGAGAAATAAAAGCGCATTACTTGAAAAAGTGATGCGCTTTTTTTACAATAAGGAAAGAATAAAGAGGTAGAATAGTATGAAAGATTTGCAGGATTGTTATGTAATGCATCAAGGAAAGAGACTGCAGTGTGGCTATACCACAGGCTCTTGTGCGGCTGCGGCAGCCAAGGCGGCCACTTATATGCTCCTTGGGCAAAAGAAGATAGAGGAAGTGGAACTAGAAGTGCCAGCCAAGGTCTTATTAAAGCTTAAGGTTCATGATTGTCAGGTGAGCCAAGATGGTGCTTCCTGTGCCATTCAAAAATATGCTGGAGATGATCCGGATGTTACAGATGGAATTTTGGTATATGCCAAGGTATCCTATAGCAAGCAACCAGGCATCCATATTGATGCCGGCAAAGGAGTGGGCCGAGTGACCAAGGAAGGCCTAGAGCAAGCAGTCGGTCAGGCAGCCATTAATAAGGTTCCTCGCATTATGATTTCAAGGGGAGTAGAAGAAGTCTTGGATGAATATTGCTGCGAACAAGGAATCGATGTGATGATAGAGATTCCAAAAGGAGAAGAACTTGCTCAAAAGACCTTCAACCCAAGGCTAGGCATTCAGGGAGGAATCTCCGTGCTAGGAACGAAAGGGATTGTTGTTCCTATGAGTGAGGAAGCCCTTCTCTCTTCCATCGAAGTAGAAGTGGATCAAAGGCTTTTAGAAGGGGATGGATACCTCTTGATGACCCCTGGCAATTATGGGGAGGATTTTCTTCGAAATGAAATAGGCCTAGATATTTCCCATAACATAAGATGCAGCAATTTTATTGGAAAGACGCTAGATATGGCGGTGAATAAAAAGGCCAAAGGGGTCTTATTTACTGGTCATATAGGAAAGCTGGTCAAGGTAGGAGCAGGGATTATGGATACCCACTCAAGAAATGCAGATGCTAGAGGAGAAGAGCTTGCTTCCTGCCTTATATTAGCAGGAGGTAGCGCAAAGGTTGCAAGGGAGATCTTGCTTGCTCCTACCACCGATGCGATGCTGCAAATCTTGAATCGAGAAGACATGCTTAGTCCGGTTATGGAGATTTTAATTGAAAGAATCTATCAGGCATTGATGCGACGGACTTTTCAGGAAATGGAAATTGGTATCTTGCTATTTTCCAATGAATTTGGCCTTTTAGCTGAGAAAAATACGAAGAACCTAAGAGAACATTTTGAGAAAAGAGGGCTTTGTAGTGAAGATTAGCATAGTATGTTTTTCCGAGGAAGGAAGCAAAAGAGCTGCGGCTATACAAGATAAGATGGCAGAAGAGATTCAGATCTTTTATAAGGGCAGCTTAAAGGAAGTAAAAGGAGCGAGGAAGGTCCAGGAAAGTATAAGCGAGTGGTCTAGGACCCATTGGAATGAGGATGCCTTGATCTTTATCGGTTCTTGTGGCATTGCCCTTCGAGCAGTCGCTAGCTGCGTGGAAAGTAAATTGACAGATCCTGCTGTATTGGTAATCGATGAAAAAGGAATCTTTTGTATCAGTCTTTTGTCGGGACATTTAGGAGGAGCCAATGAGTTGTGCCGGCAGATATCTAGCACAATAGGTGCTAGAGCTGTCATTACCACCGCTAGCGATGTGAATGGCTTACTTGCTATTGACCTTTGGGCAGATCAGCAAGGCATAGCCATTGCAGATAAAGAGGCTGTGAAGGAATTTGCGGCAAAGCTTTTGCGCAGGGACCAGGTTGTAGTAGCAGGGATTGGTTGCAAAAAAGGAACTCCTTATGAAAGAATTCGTGATGTGGTGGAAGAAGCCTGTAAGGAAATCAAGATTCAAACAGACCACATCAAGCTGATTGCCAGTATCGATTTGAAAAAAGAAGAAGAAGGTCTTGTGGCCTATGCCAAAAGCCTTCAGCTGCCTTTTGTAACTTACTCGTCTCAGGTCCTTGCTAGGGTGCAGGGGGAATTTAGCGCATCTTCCTTTGTAAAGGAGATCACTGGGGTAGACAATGTCTGTGAAAGAAGTGCCCTTGCAAGCTGTAAGGATGGACGACTTCTTATGAAAAAATATGCAAAGCAGGGAGTAACCGTGGCCTTTGCCATAGAAAATAATGGAATGTTTGGAGAAAAAATCAATGAAACTACCTAGATTTATGATAGCAGCACCTAGAAGTGGAAGCGGAAAGACTTTGATTACCTGTGGAATCCTATCCTTGCTAAAGGAGTCAGGACAAAAGGTAAGAGCCTTCAAGTGTGGGCCGGATTATATAGATCCTATGTTTCACAAGAAAGTATTAGAAACGGACAGCTATAACCTAGACCCTTTTTTGGCAGAAGGATCCTTGCCTCAGACTTTTCTAAGGCATATTGGGGATGCAACCTTTGCTGTCATGGAAGGGGTAATGGGCTACTATGATGGAATTGCTGGGATCTCCACCAAGGCAAGTAGCTTTGAAGTGGCGCAAAAGACAGGTACTCCTGTCATCTTGGTGGTAGATACCAAGGGAACTTCCGTATCCTTGGTGCCACTGATTAAAGGATTTTTAGAATTTCAAGAGGAAAGCTGCATCCAAGGGGTGATTCTAAATAGAATGAGCCCCATGCTTTATCCTCGTATGAAACAATTAATTGAACAAGAACTTGACATCAAAGTCTGTGGCTATGTACCAGAGAGCAAGGATGCTGGCCTGTTAAGCCGGCACCTAGGACTGGTAATGCCGCAAGAGATTCCCCAGTTGCAAAGCCAGATTCGCAATTTTGCACAAGAACTGAGAAAGACCTTGGACTTGACCGCCCTAAGTCAAGTAGCAGACCAAGCCTTAGATGTCTTAAAAGTCCAAGAGCCAAAGCAAGAAAAAAAGACTCTTAGGGTAGCGCTAGCAAGGGATGAAGCTTTTTTGTTTGCTTATCAGGACAATTTGCAATTGCTAGAGGAAAATGGAATAGAACTAGTGCCATTTTCTCCTATCCATGATGCACACTTGCCAAAGGATATTCATGGACTGATCTTGTATGGAGGATATCCGGAGCTTCATGCCAAGGCCCTTAGTGCCAATGTCACCATGCGGCAGGAAATAAAGGAAAAGCTTGCTATGCAGCTTCCTTGCATGGCAGAATGTGGAGGCTACTTATACCTTCACGATAGGCTAGAAGATACAACCGGGATGGCCTATGATATGGTGGGTGTCTTAGAGGGAAGTGGTCATAATACAGGCAAGTTGGTTCGTTTTGGCTATATCAACTTGGTGGGCAAGGCATTTGATGAAGAAAATATTCATATTAGAGCCCATGAATTTCATTATTATGATACGCCTTATAAGGCCCAGGGCATGGTGGCTACAAAGCCTATGTCTGATAGAAGCTGGCAGTGCATGGTATCGACCCATACTCTATTGGCAGGATTTCCACATTTGTATTATCCATCTTGCCCTTATCTGCCACGTCTTTTTGCTCAAAGATGCCAGGAATATAAGGAGAAGACACAATGAAGATCTACTTGATTCGTCATGGAAGAACACTAGGAAATGAACAATCTAGATATATTGGAGTCACAGATGAAGGCTTGAGTGAAAGTGGAAGAGATGCCCTTTTCAAGGTGCAAGTACCAAGTGTACAAGGCGTCTTCGTCAGCCCTATGCTTCGCTGCCGTCAGACGGCTAATATCTTATTTCCTAAGCAAGAGGCTGTGGTGGTGGAGGATCTAAGAGAGTGCAATTTTGGCGATTTTGAAAATAAGAATTACAAAGAGCTTGCCGGAAATAAGGATTATCAAGCCTGGATTGATTCTGGTGGGACCCTTGCCTTTCCTCATGGAGAAAGGGTAGAAGACTTCAAATCAAGGACCTTAAAGGCATTTAAAGAGGCCTTGCGCCTAGCTAAACAAAGCTCCTATCAGGAGATTGCCCTTGTGGTTCATGGCGGAAGTATCATGACGATCATGGAAGCCTATGAGGGAGGAGATTACTATTCTTATCAGGTGACAAATGGTCAGATGCTGACTCTTCAACTAGAAGAAGAGAGAATCTAAATGAGACAAAAATGTCTTGCTTTCTACTGGAGAATATGAGAAACTAATACGGTAATATTTAATACTTTAAAGTGAGAAAGTGACATGATAGGAACTATTGTAAATACTGCAACCATCTTGATTGGATCTGTGGTAGGCAGCCTTTTGAATAAGGGAATTGGAGAAAAGTATCAAAAAGCCCTCTTTGGGGCCTGTGGTCTAGCAGCATGTGGCATTGGAATCAATGCCATTGTCAATAACATGCCAGATAGCAAGTATCCGGTTTTGTTTATTATCTCTTTGGCTCTAGGAACTTTGATCGGAACGGCATTGGACTTGGAGGGAAGATTTGAGAATCTGGTAAATAAAAAGTCCAAATCAAGCACCAATCTTGGAAAAGGGCTTTCCACGGGAATTCTCCTTTATTGTATAGGAACCTTGTCCATTATGGGACCGGTTATGAGTGCTTTATATGGAGATCATACCTTCTTATTTACCAATGCTACTTTGGACTTGATTACTTCTATGGTACTAGCATCCACTTATGGCATCGGCATGGCCCTAGCGGCTCCAGTGCTATTTTGCTGGCAAGGAGCCATTTATCTTATTGCGAAGTTTGCATCGGATCAGTTTATCTCAGATGACTTGGTATGCGAACTATGCGTGGTTGGTGGATTCTTGATTTTTGCATCTGGACTGAATATTTTAAATATCAAGAACTTAAAGACCTTGAACCTCTTGCCGTCATTGGCAATTCCGATTCTATTTTTTGTAATAAAGGGCGTTATAGGATTTTAAAAAAAGTTCTAGAAACAAAGTAATGAGATTTGTTTCTAGAACTTCTTTTATTTGCGGAAAGGATTCTTTTTCCTCTTTTTATAGGGAGCGCGGCTAATGGTAAAAGTAAATTGTGTCCCCTCGCCTAATGTGCTCTTTACCTGAATCTCTTCTCCAAGGCGGTTTAAGATTTCTTTTGCCATAGATAGACCTAGACCGGTGCCGACGTTGTTGCGACTGTCATCTACCTTGTAAAAACGCTGGAAGATATAAGGCAGATGTTCTGGAGCAATACCACAACCGGTATCTGCAATGGTCATGGTAATATGGCTGGTATGTACCGTGGCATCAATGGTGAGCTGATCTTGAGGATCCATGAATTTCATAGCATTATCTAGTAGAATGGTCAAAAGCTTTTGCATAGATTCCTTGTTGGTAAATAAAGCAGGCAGGTTCTTGGCCTGGTCTGTTAGGTGAAAGTTAATATCTAAGTTCTCACACCATTCTTCATAACGCTGGTAGATGGGATCTAGCAGCTCATAGGCATAGTAATAGGATTTATCAATATGGTTGTAAGGGTCCTGCAGCTTGGACAGTTCAATAATATTTTTTACGGTTTTATCAAGTCTAGTAGATTCTCTAAGAATGATTCCATAATACTTTGATAAAGTCTCCTGGCTTAAATG